>NZ_JAVAXX010000115.1:0-18457 GCF_042709275.1 Bacillus sp. LR_5
TAAGGTACAGGCCGAAATATTCCAGTTTATTTACAGGGATATTTTTGCGGGATGCCGCAATCATTTCCACTAAACATTATTTACAGAAAAATAAAAATTTTTAAACCAAACTGCTGCGTTCAATCTTTTTTTATTGCTGAATGCAATTTACAATCTTTACATGACTATGTGTATCGCGCAAAAACCGAAAAAAAGGCAAAAAAAAGACACCCTTGCGAAGAGCGTCTTACAATGATTCTTTCATGACATTTTTGTCGATATCAATCAATTCCATATAGCCTTTCCCCCACTCATACATGGCTTCAAGAATAGGCATGAGGCTTTCTCCGTGCGGGGTCAGAGAATATTCAACCTTCGGCGGGACGACCGGATACACTTCCCTGTGAACAATCATATCCTGCTCAAGCTCTCTCAGCTGATTCACGAGGATCTTCTGCGTAATATCAGGAATCAATGTTTTTAATTCATTGAACCGTTTTGTGCCTTCTTTTCCTAAATGCCATAAAATGAGCATCTTCCATTTACCGCCAATCACTGCAAGCGTTAATTCCTTCTCACAATTAAACCTTTTGTCGTCCATCCGGCTCAATAGAATCCCCCCTTAGTAACCTTTTTGTATGTTAGATACGTATCATCACTTACTTACTTTTTTGCAGACTCTTTTTTCATTATACTCACTCATAAAATCAAGCGAAAGAAATCTGATTGTCTCTCCTCACAGTATCCTCCAAGTAACTTGTTGACTTCAGAGTGCCTACTTCTCATCAAATAAGAGAACCTATAGAATGAAAAATAATTCGAAAAAGGGAGTGGATCAACAATGGAATTACAGCTTGCATTAGACCTCGTCAACATCCCGGAAGCCATTGAGCTCGTCAAAGAGGTAGAACAATACATCGACGTAGTTGAAATCGGAACACCGGTCGTCATTAATGAAGGCCTAAGAGCCGTTAAAGAAATAAAAGAAGCATTTCCTCAATTGAAGGTTCTTGCAGACCTGAAAATCATGGATGCCGGAGGCTACGAAATTATGAAAGCGTCGGAAGCAGGCGCTGACATCATCACCGTTTTAGGGGCTACAGACGACGCAACGATTAAAGGCGCAGTAGAAGAAGCCAAAAAACAAAAGAAGAAAATCTTAGTGGACATGATTAACGTGAAAGATATCGAGTCCCGTGCGCAAGAAATTGACGCACTCGGTGTTGACTACATCTGCGTCCACACTGGCTATGATCTTCAAGCAGAGGGCAAGAACTCTTTCGAAGAATTAACGACAATCAAAAACACCGTAAAAAACGCAAAAACCGCAATCGCGGGCGGCATCAAACTTGATACACTACCAGAAGTGATCCAGCAAAAGCCTGACCTTGTCATTGTCGGAGGCGGAATTACAAGCGCAGCTGATAAGGCGGAAACAGCTTCAAAAATGAAGCAGCTGATTGTCCAAGGATAACTCCGATGAAAACGACTGAATACGTAGCGGAAATTCTCAATGAGTTACACCGTTCAGCAGCTTATATTTCTAATGAAGAGGCTGACCAGCTTGCCGATCACATTCTTTCATCCCACCAAATTTTCACTGCGGGTGCGGGGCGGTCTGGGCTGATGGCAAAATCCTTCGCGATGAGATTGATGCACATGGGCTTCAACGCCCATATAGTAGGTGAGATTCTCACTCCGCCGCTCGCCGAAGGAGATCTAGTTATTATCGGCTCAGGATCAGGCGAGACAAAGAGCTTGATTGATACCGCAGCAAAAGCAAAAAGCTTACACGGAATTGTTGCCGCTTTAACCATCAATCCGGAATCAAGCATCGGAAAACAAGCGGACCTCATCATCAGAATGCCTGGTTCTCCTAAAGACCAGTCAAACGGAAGCTATAAAACCATTCAGCCAATGGGATCATTATTTGAACAAACTTTGCTGCTCTTCTATGATGCAGTGATTTTAAAACTCATGGAGAAAAAAGGTCTCGATTCTGAAACTATGTTCACTCACCACGCAAACCTTGAATAGCATCACACAACCGGCCTGAAGATCAGGCCGGTTTTATTTTTTCTAAAATAAAACTTTAAACCCAAAAACCCGATAAGTAATATGACCTGCAAATCGTAAAGGGAGGAATTATGTTGATAAAACGATTTAAGATGAAGCTAGGAACTAAAATTCTTTGCCTCGTTTTCGTGGTGATTCTTTTGTTTTCGGCATCAGTTGGCACTGTGATGCTTAAGGAAATTACAGAAAGCATGAAACAAATGGCAACTGAAAAAGCGAAAGGTGATCTCGCTTTAAGCAGCACTTATATTGATGATGTCATGTCAGGCGACTGGCAGGTGAAAAACAATAAGCTCTATAAAGGGCAAACACAAATCAATGGAAATGAAGATATTGTTGATCTGCTTGGTGAAAAGACAGGTGATACCATTACCATTTTCCAAGGCGATACTCGTGTTGCAACCAATGTCATGAAGAATGGCGAAAGAGCCGTCGGCACCCAGGCTTCTTCTGAAGTTATTGCCGCTGTTTTAAAGAAAGGAAAGCGTTTTTACGGACAAGCAGATGTAGCAGGTTCTTCTTATCAGACTGCATACATGCCGTTAAAAGATCAAAATGGGAACATCATCGGCATGCTGTATACCGGAGCTAATCAAAGTATTTTAGCATCACTTACACAATCACTTTTCACTCAATTCGCTATCGTTCTTGTTATCGTCATTATGGTATCAGTCATCCTTGTCTTGGTTTTCACCAGAAAAATCAACAAGCGGCTGAACGCTTTAAAAAGCGCCTTTGAAAGTGCCGGAAACGGAGATATGACAATAGAGGTGTCAGACAAAACCGGTGACGAGCTTTCAGAACTAAGCGTCTATTATAATAAGATGAGAATGAAGCTGAACGATACCATACAAACCGTACAACAATCAGCCCTTCAGCTTGCGTCAGCCTCTCAGCAGCTCTCAGCCGGAGCAGAGGAAACAAATCAAGCTTCAGAAAAAATCACAGAAGCTGTACAGCAGATTGCAAATGGAGCCCAAGATCAGATCACCCGAATTGAAAACAGTGAAAGCTCATTAAAACAAGCTTCAGCAGACATCCGGGATATTTCTGCAAATACTGCCGCTATCGCTGACAAAGGGCAGCTCGCTCAATCAAAAGCAGACATTGGACAAAAGGAAATTGCAAATGTACAGGCGCAAATGGATGCGATTCACCAGTCAATTCAGAAAAGCGGAGAAATCATACACCAGTTAGACGGCCGCTCTAAACAAATTGAGCAAATTTTATCGGTCATCACCCAAATTGCCGATCAGACAAACCTGCTTGCGCTGAATGCAGCGATTGAAGCTGCCAGAGCCGGTGAACAAGGAAAAGGCTTTGCTGTTGTTGCTGATGAAGTACGGAAATTAGCAGAAGAGTCTCAACAGTCTGCGGGGCAGATTTCAAAACTGATCATAGAAATACAAAAGGATATGAACCGGTCTGCAAGATCTGTTGAGCATGTGAAAACAGAAGCTGCAGAAGGAGTCACCATGATCCAGCGCACCAGAGATGCATTTAAGGAAATTGCAGCTGCAACAGGTGAAATCAGCGCCGAGATTAGTGATTTATCAGCATCTGTAACAAACATTTCAGCCAGTGCACATCATATAAATGATTCCTTTGCAGCCAATACGGCCGACATTAAAGAATCTACTAAAAATACCCGGCAAGCGGCTGCATTAACAGAGGAGCAATTTGCTGCAATGGAGGAGATTACCGCAGCTTCTGAAACACTTTCTCAATTAGCTGAGGAGCTTACCGGTATCATAAGCCAATTTAAAATGATTAATCAAGCCGCAAACGGCTGATGACTTACTATCATTATTGTAAATTGGCAATCGTATTTTGCTGAAAACAAATATTTCGATCTGCTAAAATTACGATTTCTGCAATAAACTGAGCGTAAAACATAAAATTTAAACCTTTACACCAAATGCTTTCTGGATTACTCTTGTGTCAGTTTTAAAAGCGGGAGGTGAACATCACGACGGACATCGTAAAAACAATACTTCTCGTCATCGTCATCATAGCAGCTGCAGCTGTCGGCCTGATAAAAGGAGACTTTTTCTCAGCTGATCAAAAAACGTCTCAAACGAAAGAATATGATGAAACAATCGCCTTCCCTTCTGACCGTTATCCCGAAACGGCCAAGCATATTAAAGATGCGATAAATGAGGGGCACTCAGAGGTGTGCACTATCGACAGAGACGGAGCTGAGGAACGCCGCGAGCAATCATTAAAGGACGTACCTTCCAAAAAGGGGTATGACAGAGATGAATGGCCAATGGCCATGTGCAAAGAAGGCGGTGAGGGAGCTTCTGTAGAATACATTTCTCCCGCTGACAACCGCGGAGCAGGCTCTTGGGTCGGGCATCAGCTTACCGATTACCCAGACGGCACAAAGGTTTTATTCACAATTCAGTAAACAGTACATAGAGGAGGAACAGCACATTGATCAAATCATGGAAGCCGCAAGAACTTTCGATTTCATATCATCAATTTACTGTATTTCAAAAGGATTCTACACCTCCTGTAATGGATTGGACTGACGAAGCGATTGAAAAAGGATATGCTGCGGCAGACGGAGCCATTTCCTTTGAGGCACAGCGAAATACAAAGGCCTTTATTCTTTTGCGCCTGAACAGTTCAGAAACAGTAAGCTCCTACGAAAAAAAAGTGACTGTTCCTTTTCATGTCACAGAAAACGGAATTCATATTGAAAGCATCATGTCTAAAAGACTGTTCTTTGATCTGCCTAAAGGAGACTATCAATTGACATGCTGGACTGTGCCGGCTGAAATGTCAGATTTGCACGCCGACACTTATATTATTGATGCTGTTTCTGTGTAATGAAAAACCCCTGAGAGAATAACTCTCAGGGACTCTTTATAAACTTTCTCCGTTCGTTTTGATGACATCTTGATACCAATAAAAGCTTTTTTTCTTCAAGCGTTTTAAATCGGATGTGCTTTCTTCATCACGATTGACATATACAAATCCGTATCTTTTTTGGTAGCCGTTCAGCCAGCTTAACAGATCAGTAAACGACCAGCTGCAATAGCCGATTAAATCGACACCGTCACTGATGGCTTGTCTGCATTGCTCAAGATGCGAACGCAAATAATCAATTCGATAATCATCCTGTACAGTGCCGTCCTCAACTTTATCAAATTCACCCAAACCGTTCTCTGTTATAAACACTGGAAGCTGATAGCGGCTTGTAATTCGGCGAAGACCGATACGCAGCCCAATTGGGTCAATTGTCCAATCCCAGTTGCTCGTTGTCAGATGCGGATTTTTTTTCGTTTTGAACACTCCGGGTATCCCCGTCTCCTGATTGGTTCCCTTTTGGCCTGTCGTATTCATTTTCCCTTCTGACACACCATCAAGCGGATTTCGTTCATAGGTGATCGTCTGATAATAATTGACACCTACAAAATCAGGCTTCCCTTTGGCGAGCAGGTCCATATCTCCTGCTTCAATTGTCGGCGCCCATCCCTGTTTTTCCAAGTAGCGGAATGGAATTTGCGGGTAGGTTCCCCAGCAATACATGTCAAGCCACCAATTGTTCATAAATTCTTCGGCGTTTTCAAATGCCAGTATATCCTCTGGATGGCTTGATAAAGGGTAAGCCGGAGAATAAGCAAAGCTAGGACCTATTTTGCCTTCAGGTACATATTCTCTAAATGATTCGATGGCTTTTGCATTAGCCAGAAACGCAATATGGTTTGCTTCGTAAAATCGTTTTCTGTCTTTCACTCCAGGCGGATGCATGGCTGTAATAAATCCGTGATTAAAATTGTAGTTCTGTTCATTTAACGTAACCCAATATTTCACCCTGTCTCCAAAACGTTTATAAAGAGTAATACAATAGTGATTAAAATCCTCTATGATGTTTCTGGATTCAAACCCGCCGTATTCGTCCATAAGCGCTTGAGGCAAATCCCAGTGATATAAAGTCAGAACCGGCTCGATGTGATGAGAAAGCAATTCATCAATCAGACTATCGTAAAACGCTAGACCTGCTTCATTGATCTCTCCTTTTCCTTTTGGAAAAACCCGTGGCCAGCTGACGGAAAATCGATATGCTTTTAACCCCATCTCAGCCATCAGAGCGACATCTTCTTTAAATCGGTGATAATGGTCAACCGCAATCTCGCCATTGGTTCCTTTAAACGTTTTGCCCGGTATTTTCGTAAACACATCCCAAACAGAAGGGCCTTTGCCATCTTCATTCCAAGCGCCTTCAATCTGGTACGCGGCAGAAGCAGAGCCCCACAAAAAATGTTTCGGAAAAGATTCTGGATGCTGGTGGATCATAGTGTTTATCACTCCTGAATTATTGATAAACCTATCATAGGCTATGAAACGCGTTTCATATCAACTCGATGTTAGTCGCGGAACAGCTCAGCTAATATTGCCTACCTGTAAATAACGCAAAAGCACCCAATTCCCATTGGATGCTTACCATCTTAATGTCTTTTTTCAAATTTATGCGGATGAGGATGGTGCTTTGGAACAAAGCCGTTTTGTTTCATCATTTCAAAGTGTTTGTCCAAGTGATTTTTGATGTGTTCTCCTCTTTCTTTAGGCAGGATACCGTATTGTACATACTTTGAGATCACGTCTTTGCGCTTTTTAAGAATCTCTGCTTCCAGTTGTTCAATCTCTTTCTTTTGCTGATCTGTCAGTGTAACATTTGCGGGAGGCTGCTGCTGTTTTTCAGCGGCCTCAGCTGTACCGGTCAGAGAAATGACAGCCGCTGCAATGAACATTGTGATGATGTTGATGGTTATTCGTTTCATCCAGTTTATTCCTCCAATCCTATTTTTCATATGTTTTGCTGCCTTGTATTTTTTATGCATAAAAATAAAAAGAGCGAACCATTATTCGCTCTTTCTAATCTCTTCGTCAGCATTAAGTTCTTCTTCACCTGGCGTCGCATAAGTGACATACGTTCCCGCGATTAAATCATGCAGGGTCCGTTTGTCTTCTCGTACGGCAATCAGAATCAGGCTGGCGATCAAGCCGAGTCCGAAGGTTATACAGTAAACCAGGCCGGCTACAATAACCCGTAAAAACATTGTTAACAGACTGACCTGTGATCCGTCTTTTTTTACGATTCTGATTCCGCAGATCCTTTTTCCGATAAGATAACCGCGCCAAAACACCGGCAGCAAAATAGAATACAGCAGAACAACCAAACTGATGAACATGCTGTCGTTTGGGTCTTTTCCTGTAATCAGCCAATAGATCAGCAAAAGCGGCACGGAGACTATAATGTAGTCTAACAATGCAGCTCCAAGTCTGATCCAAAATCCGGCTGGTTTGTAAATATTCATTTGACTCCCCATTATGGTTTAAATGTTTCCATTTTCTTTCTCATCGAATATATCATATGCCTTAGGGGCATCAGCAAGACTTAAATTTAATCGGTTTCATGCTTCTTGACCATTTCTTACGGTATTGGCATAGATGAATGACGGATCTGCTGCACCTTCACTTCACAAACTCCTATCCATGCACGTCTGGCATTCATCCTTGGACAATTCCTTTTTTCATCACCTCTTCCCTTCATAGACGCTTTTAAACACCCATCCATGCCTTTTGTATACACAATTCGAACTTTTTGAAAACGCGATCAACATATTGCAACCCCTTATGTTCAATGCTATCTTTTTAGTTGATTAACAGATTGGGGGAACTATAGGTGAAATCATTCATGCATTCCAAAGCCGTTATATTCAGTTTCACAATGGCTTTCTTTCTTATATTGGCAGCCTGTTCCGGCAAAAATGAAGCCGATTCCAAGGATACAGGCTGGGAGCAAATCAAGGACAAAGGGAAAATCGTAGTCGCTACATCAGGTACGCTCTATCCCACTTCTTATCATGATACCGACTCTGGCTCCGATAAGCTGACGGGCTACGAGGTTGAAGTCGTTCGTGAAGCGGCAAAACGATTGGGGCTGAAGGTTGAGTTCAAGGAGATGGGCATTGACGGGATGCTGACAGCGGTGAACAGCGGACAGGTTGACGCAGCCGCAAATGACATCGATGTGACGAAGGACCGCGAGAAGAAGTTCGCATTTTCCACTCCATATAAATATTCATACGGCACGGCAATTGTCCGAAAAGACGATTTATCAGGGATTAAAACGCTCAAGGATTTAAAAGGGAAGAAAGCGGCTGGCGCGGCTACAACCGTCTACATGGAGGTCGCGAGAAAATACGGCGCCAAAGAAGTGATTTATGATAATGCGACGAATGAGCAATATTTAAAAGATGTTGCCAACGGACGCACTGACGTCATTTTAAACGACTATTACCTGCAGACACTTGCGCTCGCGGCATTCCCGGATCTCAACATAACAATTCATCCTGACATCAAGTACATGCCGAACAAACAGGCCCTTGTCATGAAAAAAAGCAATGCGGCACTTCAGAAAAAGATGAACGAAGCATTGAAAGAGATGAGCAAGGATGGCTCTTTGACTAAACTGTCGAAACAATTCTTCAATAAAGCAGATGTATCAAAAA
Source organism: Bacillus sp. LR_5 (assembly GCF_042709275.1). Taxonomy (NCBI): domain Bacteria; kingdom Bacillati; phylum Bacillota; class Bacilli; order Caryophanales; family Bacillaceae; genus Bacillus; species Bacillus sp. LR_5. Next base: position 8,580 of record NZ_JAVAXX010000115.1, read on the forward strand.
AAATTGATGCCGACGTTCAGGACGTTGATTTGTAATCGGACGCCATGATCAATAGCATTCAGTGGGAATATATTTTCAACACGAAGCTGGCCATTGAATCGTTCCCTTATGTCATAAAAGGCATTGGGTATACACTGCTCATCTCTTTTGTAAGCATGTTTGCGGGAACTGTGATCGGCCTGTTCATATCACTCGCCAGAATGTCTAAGCTTGCTTTGTTAAGATGGCCGGCGAAGCTCTATATCTCATTTATGCGGGGCGTTCCGATTTTGGTGATTTTGTTTATCCTTTATTTCGGGTTTCCTTATATCGGCATTGAATTTTCCGCTGTCACGGCTGCTTTAATCGGCTTTAGCCTAAACAGCGCCGCCTACATTGCGGAAATTAACCGTTCAGCCATTTCATCCGTCGAAAAAGGACAGTGGGAAGCCGCATCCTCGCTGGGTCTTTCATATTGGCAGACGATGAGGGGCATCATTTTGCCGCAATCGATACGTATTGCGCTGCCTCCGCTTGCCAATGTATTGCTCGACTTAATCAAGGCGTCATCTCTCGCTGCGATGATTACAGTGCCGGAATTGCTCCAGCATGCGAAAATCATCGGGGGCAGAGAGTTTGATTATATGACCATGTATATTCTGACCGCTCTCATTTATTGGGCCATCTGCTCCATTGCCGCGGTCTTTCAGAATATCCTTGAGAAAAAATACGCTCATTATGTTTAAACAAACGTTTCATTAAAAAAAGCCGTTCCCCATGGGACGGCTTTTTTTCTATTGATTCAGCTTCCATTTAAACGGGTCCTCAAACAGCGACCAGTCGGAATCAAATTCATACTCAGTCAACAGGCATTGATCAAGCTCTTTCGTGATCGTTTCTTCATCCAGGTCAGTTCCGATAAAAACTAGTTGCGTTAGGCGGTCGCCGAACTCCGGGTCCCACTCCTCCAGGATTTCCGGCTCCTGCTGTTTGACTTGCTCCTGCTCAAGCTTCGGCAACGCCGCCACCCAATAAGATACAGGCTCAATCGTAACCGACGGACCTGCTTGCGACATCAGCAAAGCGAGGTTGTTATGAGATGCGCACCAGACGATTCCTTTGGCACGTACCACGTTCTTTGGCATTTGATCCAACCAACGGTAAAATCGTGTAGAATGAAACGGCAAACGTCTCTTATATACAAATGAAGAGATACCGTATTCTTCTGTTTCCGGGGTGTGTTCCGCATGGCCTGCCGTCAGCTCTTGAATCCAGCCGGCCGATCCGCTCGCTTCCTCGAAGTTAAATAACCCTGTATGCAAAATCTCCTGCGGTTTTACATTTCCTTTGACGGAACGAATGAACCTGGCTCTTGGCTGCAGTTTACGAAGAACGTTTTCAAGCTGTTCGAGCTCTTGCTCGCTGACCAAATCACATTTATTTAAGATCAGTACATCGCAAAACTCAATTTGATCGATCAAGAGGTCGGCGATTTCTCTTTCATCCTCTTCCCCCAATGCTTCTTTGCGGTCCAGAAGGCTTTCGCCTGACTGATAATCATGCCAAAAACGGTTGGCATCAACCACCGTCACCATCGTATCCAGCTGACAGAATTTTGTAAGATCGATTCCCATCTCTTCATCGATATAAGAGAAAGTCTGGGCCACCGGGATCGGTTCGCTGATTCCTGTCGATTCGATGACGATATAATCAAACCGTCCGTCTTTTGCCAGCTTCTCAACTTCAATTAATAAGTCTTCGCGAAGCGTGCAGCAAATGCAGCCGTTTGACATTTCCACAAGCTTTTCATCTGTTCTGGAAAGGCCCCCTTCCTGCTTAACCAAGCCCGCGTCAATGTTCACCTCGCTCATATCGTTTACGATAACCGCTATTTTCAAGCCTTCGCGATTTTGCAAAATGCTGTTCAGCAATGTTGTTTTTCCCGCACCTAGATAACCGCTCAGTACGGTAACCGGAATTTTTTTCATAACAGTGCCTCCATTAAAATAGAATGATTACGATTTAAATCGAATACTTCGCCGTATGTACAATGGTGTAGAGCAGCTTTTCGCGCTCATTTCTCGCTGCCACCCGATTTCTAAATCAGTAAAGGCTCCAACCGCGTTTAATCCTTTTCCCCATCGCAAATCCCTGCCCCTTGCCGACAGCAAGATCCTTAATCGATGCCTTTCCGCTTTTTCACAGATGCACAGCCAATGATAAGCCATTTATCACAAAACGTAATTGTTACGATTTAAATTGTATGGTCTTTTTTCCTTTTTGTCAACGGTTTTCAATTCAGCTGATCACCACTTTTGTATGTTCAGGGATATTTTCATATACCCATTTCGCATCTGGAATGGTCAGCCTGATACATCCGTGAGATGCTTTCGTTCCTAGTTTTTCTGCTTCCGTTTTGATGACTTTTTGATCCTTAGTCATTGGCACACTATGAAATAAAAATTCACCGTGATTTTTCCATGATACCCAGTATTCTGCGCCTTCCTGGTATCCTTCGGAGAAAAACCATTCTCCCCGTTCAGGCTCTACATAAAAGGTGCCCTTTGGCGTAGCATCATCTTTTGTTTGATCAAGACCAGAAGAAATCATCATTGTATAGATGGTGTTGCTTCCTTCCTTGATGTAAGCCTTCTGCTCCTTCACATTCACATCAATCCAGACATGCTTCTGTTTAATATCCGGGTATTCTCCGCCCGAAGGCTTTGTCCAATCAATGCTTGTTTTTGCTGTTTTTCGAACGTCCGTTATGTTTTCGACCGTTTTCTTTGTATTGATACTTGCGTGTTCTTCTGCATGATCGGAGCAGGCTGACAGCAGGCTGACTGGCATAAGAACTGCAATAATGAATAATGAGAGTTTCATATTTTATCCACCTGTTTCGAAAAACGCAGCTTCGCGCAGGCATCGTGGAGATGGATCGATTCTTCATTGCGGCATTCAATCTCAAAGGCCGACACCCATTCAAGCTCAAACAAATCAGCAGCAATCAGCCGGACGAGATCCTCAACAAATCTCGGGTTTTCATAGGCCGTTTCTGTCACGGCTTTTTCATCAGGCCGCTTCAATACCGGATGCAGTCTCGCAGAAGCATTTGATTCTGCGGCGTGAAGCAAATCAGCTTTAACATCACTTGGCAGCGATGCGGCCGGGTGAATATCCGCCCAAATGCTGACCGTTCCCCTCTGATTATGGGCACTGTATTCGCTGATTTCCTTGGAGCAAGGGCACAGAGTCGTTACTTTTGCTGAGATGCCGGCACGCTGTTTAAACGGCTGATCTTTGCGATAGGTGACAGACATGAATATATCAGCATGCATCAAACCCGCTTTCTCAAGCTTCGGGCTTTTCCGTTCGAAAAACCACGGAAACCGCACTTCGACTGAAGCAGAGGACTGGCCCATGTTTTCCGCAAGCTCTTTCGTAAATTGCTGAAGAGAGGAAAATGAGAGAATCCAGCCATTTTGATGATAGACTTGCAGCAGCTCTGTTAACCGGCTCATGTTAATCCCCTTCTGATTTCTCGGCAAATTACAAGTCATTGTAAAGTTCGCAGCCGTTGTTTGCTCGGCAGGCATCATGGCAGAAGTGATTGTGACTGGATGGGACACATTAGCTACACCTACATGCTGAATGTCAAAAAAATAATCCTTCCTGATATTTTGCAGGTCCTTCATTTTCTCTTTTTCCACTGGTTTCTCGCCTTTGATCGGACTGACCGATCCAAAGTATTGAAGACGCTCCGTTTTTTTCGGGAGCAGCGTATGTTGATTCATTCAGAAAACTCCTCTCACTAACAAATCGTAATAATTACTATTTATTTTGATCGGTTCACTGTTGAAAATCAAGAGAAAATAAAAAAGACACGCACAAACGCGTGTCCGTCAAAATCCTAAACATCCGCCGGGCTGCTTTCCGCGCTCCAGCTTTTCCGCCAGTAATAGCCTGCGGCAAGCACAAGTGCAAACGCCAGCAGCGCGATACAGGAAAACGTGATAAAACCGATAGCATATGTGCCTGTCATCTGTTTGAGAGATCCTAAGATGTTCGGCAAGAAAAACCCTCCGATTCCTCCGGCCGCACCGACGATTCCCGTCACCATGCCGATTTCTTTGCGGAAGCGCTGCGGCACGAGCTGGAATACTGCGCCGTTTCCCATTCCGAGCCCCATCATTCCGACAAACAATAGAACAATAACCATTGAGAGAGATGGCAGGCTGCTGACTCCGGCCATACACAGTGCCACGATGACAAACAATACAGAAAGAACTTTCGTGCCGCCGACACGATCTGAAATCAAGCCCCCGACAGGCCGGAAAAAGCTCCCCGCCGCCACACATAATGTAACGAAGTCCCCTGCGTGAATTTTTGACAGCTGGTATTGATCAACAAAGAAAATAGATAAAAAGCTTGAGAGCCCGACAAATCCGCCAAATGTGACGCTGTACAGCAGGCAGAAAAACCATGTTTCCTTTTGCCCAAACACATGCAGATAGCTTTTGAGCGGCTGGGGAGACGGCTGTGCAGGGGAATCCTTTGCCATGGATACAAAAAGAATAAAGACGATCAATAATGGAATTAGCGCAATTCCCATGACAATGTGCCAGCCGAACTGCTCTGCCAGACGAGGGCCAAACAGGGTTGCAAACAACGTGCCGCTGTTCCCCGCTCCGGCAATCCCCATCGCAAGTCCCTGCAAATGAGGCGGATACCAGCGGCTGGCCATAGGCAGCGCTACAGCAAAGCTTGCTCCCGCCACGCCAAGCAGAATCCCGATGGCATACAGCTCAGTCAGGGAACGGCCGCCGAATGTCCCCCAAAGCAGCGGAATCATCGTCACCAGCATCCCGATCACTGCCGTTTTTTTCGGTCCGATTCTGTCCGTTAAAATACCAAGAATGATACGAAACACAGATCCAGATAAAATCGGCACAGCTACGACAAGCCCTTTCTCAAAAGGAGACAGGCCAAAATCCTGAGAAATATAAACACCCAGCGCCCCAAGCATAACCCATATCATAAAACTGACATCAAAGTATAAAAAGGAACAGAGCAAAGTGAGTGGATGACCGCTAGTTTTCAGTTCCGACAGCTTCATAAGATTCCCCTTTCTAGACCCTCATTATTTTACATTTTCTGAATCAAGGATATAGGACCATTATTTTCTGGAAAAGACATGTGTAAGTTTTTGTGACACGTTTAATGCGTTAACAATGCATTGTGACATAATTTTTAATAGGAGAAAACTTACGAGCTTCGCCAAAGGAGGTCTGATACATGAAGAAACAAAGATTGGTGTTAGCGGGAAACGGCATGGCCGGAATCCGCTGTATTGAAGAAGTATTAAAGCTGAATCGCCACATGTTTGAGATTGTCATTTTCGGAAGCGAGCCGCATCCCAATTACAATCGCATTCTCTTATCCTCTGTATTGCAGGGTGAAGCGTCACTCGATGATATTACACTGAACAGCAAGGATTGGTACGACAAGCACGGGATCACGCTTTACACAGGCGAAACGGTTATTCAGATTGATACAGATCAGCAGCAGGTCATCACAGATCGGAAACGCACTCTGTCGTATGACAAATTAATAGTGGCAACAGGTTCCTCCCCTCATATTCTCCCTATCCCCGGGGCAGACAAAAAAGGTGTCTATGGATTTCGGACAATAGAAGACTGCCAAGCACTGATGAAGATGGCCCAGCACTTTCAAAAGGCTGCGGTAATCGGAGCCGGCTTATTAGGACTGGAAGCTGCAGTCGGTTTACAGCATCTCGGTATGAATGTCAGCGTCATTCACCACTCCGCCGGCATTATGCAAAAACAGCTCGATCAAACAGCGGCGCGGCTGCTGCAAACAGAGCTGGAACAAAAAGGCCTAACCTTTCTTTTGGAGAAAGACACCGTCTCCATTTCCGGCGCCACGAAGGCAGACCGAATCCATTTTAAAGATGGCTCTTCATTAAAAGCAGACTTGATTGTGATGGCGGCCGGCGTCAAACCGAATATTGAATTGGCTGTATCCGCTGGAATCAAAGTGAACCGCGGGATCATCGTGAATGACTTCATGCAGACAAGCGAACCGAATATCTACGCCGTTGGTGAATGCGCTGAGCATAACGGAACGGTGTACGGATTGGTGGCTCCGCTTTATGAGCAGGGAAAAGCGCTCGCCAGTCATATTTGCGGCGTTCCATGTGAGGAATATCAAGGCTCAGCACCATCAGCGGCGTTAAAAATAGCTGGAATCGATGTGTGGTCAGCAGGAAAGATCCAAGAGGATGAACGCACGACGAGCATCAAAATCTACGACGAACAAGCAGGAGTTTATAAAAAAGCGCTTTTTGTAGATGAAAAACTGGCCGGCGTTATTTTATTCGGAGACACCCGTGACAAGCAGCGGCTTCTCGACAGCCTCCTTAAACAACGAGACATCTCCATTGTCAAAAAGCAGATCATCGAACCGGAGACAAGCGGCCCTTTATTTGAATCCATGCCTTCCAGTGAAACGATTTGCCAATGCAACACAGTGACGAAAGGCGCGATTGAAGAAGCGGTGCACACGAATAGCTTAACAACTGTTGAGGAAGTCAAGCACTGCACCAAAGCCACTGGGTCCTGCGGAGGATGCAAACCGCTCGTTGAAGACCTTTTGAGGCACATGACCAACAGCGAATATACGAAGCCCGCCGGCACACCTTCGTTTTGCAGCTGTACTGATTTTACAGAAGACGACATCATCGCTGAGCTTCAGCGCAGGCCATTCACTAATCCGGCAGAAGTGATGAACCAGCTTGACTGGAAAACAAAAAACGGATGCAGTACTTGTGTTCCTGCGATTCAATACTATCTGGAAATGCTGTACCCTGGGTTTGTCCAGCCTGAGCCAGCCACTGAAGAGACATGCATCCTGATCCCGCAAATGTACGGCGGGCGGACAAACGCGGAGCAGCTAAGAACCATCGCCAACATCATTGAGGCATACAGCATTCCCGACGTATCCATCACTCACGGCCAAAGGCTGAAGCTTTCCGGGATCAAGCCTGCGGATCTCCCGAACATAAAAAAAGACCTGAAGATGCCCGTTTACACTAATGAACACCGACACGCGCTGCAAAGCATCAAAGCATGTACATGCGGGCAAAATCGATCAATTCAGCAGCTGGCAGCCCAAATCGAAAGACAACTTGAGATGCTTCCCTTACCCGCTCCCATTTCTATCAGCTTATCATGTGAAACAGACTGCACCGATGCCGCCCTGCAAGATGTCGGCGCAATTCGGAGACAAGCTGGCTGGGACATTCACATCGGCGGCGTCCGGGGAACTCATGCCCGTTCAGGAGCTTTGTTTTGCGTGACTGAGAACGAAGACAGCACTGCCGGCATGATCAAAGGACTGATCCAGTATTATCGGGAAACGGCTCATTACTTAGAAGGTGTTCATCAGTGGATAGACCGTCTCGGGATCGTTCATATCAGAGAAGTGCTATTCGAAGAAGACCTAAGGGCACAGCTGCTGGAAAGCCTCCAAACAGATCTGTCACTGATTCAAAACCCGACTGTAGAGACGGGTGCATATAAGAAAGGATGAGGCATTTTGACTGAACGACTGCTTAGATATTTCCGTGATAAACAGCAAGACGTCCAATCAGAAAAAACATATGACACTCAATGCCCGTTTTGCAGCATGCAGTGCAAAATGCAGCTCGTGGAACAAACCATCGTCACGCGCAAAAAGTACACTGCGATCGGGATTGATAATCCTACAACACAGGGTCGGCTATGCATGAAGGGCATGAACGCCCACCAGCATGCCCTGAACTCCTCCCGCATCACCCGGCCGCTGCTGAAGAAAAACGGCGAGTTTATGCCTGTTTCCTGGGAAGAAGCACTGAATTACATTAAAGACCAAGTGACAATGATACAAGCAGAACACGGCCATGACGCTATGGCGGTATACGGAAGCGCCTCGATTACAAATGAAGAGGCGTATTTGTTAGGGAAATTCGCACGGGTGGGCTTACAGACAAAATACATCGACTACAACGGGAGGCTTTGTATGTCCGCCGCAGCAACCGCAGCCAACCAAACATTCGGCGCGGACAGAGGCTTAACGAATCCCTTATCAGACATTCCCCACACCCGTGTGATCATTCTGGCCGGCACCAATATCGCGGAGTGCCAGCCTACGATTATGCCATATTTTGAAAAAGCGAAAGAAAACGGAGCTTACATCATTGCCATTGATCCGCGTGAAACAGCGACAACAAAAATCGCCGATCTTCATTTGAAAATCAAACCCGGCACAGACGCCGCCCTTGCCAACGGTCTCGTCAAAATCATCATCGACGAACAGCTTATAAACGAGGATTTCATTCAATCACGAACAAATGGATTCGAAGAGCTGAAGCAGCATACTGACTCGTTGGACCTGAATGACATCGCCGAACAGACGAGTGTCCCGCTGGCGGATATAAGAAAAGCGGCTGTAAAGTTTGCCAAGGAAACGTCCGGCATGCTGTTTACAGCCCGCGGGATTGAACAGCAAACCGATGGAACAGCGGCTGTGAAAGGCTTCTTAAACATGGTGCTGATCACAGGAAAAATCGGCAAGCCTTACTCAGGTTACGGGGCGATCACCGGACAAGGCAACGGGCAAGGTGCAAGAGAGCATGGCCAAAAAGCCGATCAGCTTCCGGGCTATCGATCTATTGAAAACGAACAACACCGGGCACATGTTGCGCAAGTGTGGGGAATCCATCAGGATGATCTGCCGCGAAAAGGTGTCTCAGCCTATGAAATGATGGAAAAAATCAATGACGGCGACATCAAGGGATTGTTCCTCATGTGCTCCAATCCTGCTGTCTCCAGTCCAAATGCGAATCTCGTAAAAAAGGCTTTACGTAAACTGACATTCTTTGTTGCAATCGATTTGTTTATTTCTGAGACTGCGAAATACGCAGATGTGATTTTACCCGCCTCCTCTTACTTAGAAGATGAAGGCACCATGACAAATGTAGAAGGACGCGTGACATTAAGAGAAGCAAGCCGGCCATGTCCCGGCGAAGCAAAGCATGATTGGCAGATCATTTGTGATCTCGCATCCGCTCTCGGCAAGGGCCGCTACTTTTCTTATACGTCAGCGGAGGATATTTTTAATGAATTGAGAGAAGCGAGCCGAGGCGGGATTGCCGATTATTCAGGCATCTCATACGGCAGGCTCAGACGTGAAGGCGGCATTCATTGGCCGTGTCCGGAATCTGATCATCCCGGAACTGGGCGCTTGTTTACAGAATCATTTGCTCATCCGGATCAAAAAGCGGCATTAAGTGTGATTCCAAACGAACCACCTGTTCCAAAAGAGAAGCCGACAGCCGATTATCCGCTTTATTTAACAACAGGCAGAGTCATGTCTCACTACTTAACAGGCGTCCAAACAAGAAAAAGCGCCGCCCTTGCCGCGAGACATTTTGAATCGTTTATCGAAATCCATCCGCAAACAGCAGCGACCTACAATATCGAGGACCGTGTGCTGGTAAAAATAGAATCGCCGCGGGGAAGCATCACCGTCCGCAGCAAATTATCAGAACAAATCAGAAAAGATACCGTTTTTGTTCCCATCCATTGGGCAGACGCTCAAAATGTGAATGATTTAATCGGGGAAGCCTTAGATCCAGCCTGTAAAATGCCCGGTTTTAAGGTATGCGCCGTCCGAATCAGACCTATTTAAATTTTTCATAAAATTTTTAGAACTTTTCGTATATTTTGTTACATTTTATAACATGTATCTTAAATATTCCTTTTTGCTGTGCTACGCTGGAAAAAACATTGATAAGGAGCGGATCATCTGATGGGAAAAAAACAGCTAGTTCTTGTTGG
>NZ_JAVAXX010000116.1:0-18366 GCF_042709275.1 Bacillus sp. LR_5
TATTCCACAGTAGCTCAGTGGTAGAGCTATCGGCTGTTAACCGATCGGTCGCAGGTTCGAATCCTGCCTGTGGAGCCAAATGGAGAAGTACTCAAGTGGCTGAAGAGGCGCCCCTGCTAAGGGTGTAGGTCGTGTAAGCGGCGCGAGGGTTCAAATCCCTCCTTCTCCGCCATATGATTACACATATAAATTCTCAATCATCGGCCCGTTGGTCAAGCGGTTAAGACACCGCCCTTTCACGGCGGTAACACGGGTTCGAATCCCGTACGGGTCATTCAGAAACCTTGCATATCCTGCAAGGTTTTTTTATTTTTTATAAATCCTGACATGCCTTAGAATCATTCTATATTCTATAAACAGGCAACAAAAATCTCCATATATTTCGTTTTTCTTCGGAAAATGAAGTTAATTGTCAATAAGTATAAGCGCTTTCATGAAAGGGCTTTTTTTTATTTCTTCGAATAAATACTATAAATGAAAACTATGATGTCAGAAAGGATGATTACATGGCCGCTGCCAGCCCTACAGCACATGATGTTTATCTTTTTCACGAAGGCAGTCTGTTTAAAAGCTATCAGCTGTTTGGCTCGCATTATCGCGAGCTGAATGGCCAAAGAGGATATGAATTCTGTGTGTGGGCGCCTCATGCGTCAGAAGTACGAGTGGCTGGGGACTTTAACAGCTGGTCAGGAGAACAGCATGTGATGCACAGAGCGAACGATGGTGGCATTTGGACGTTGTTTATTCCAGATTTAGGAGAAAAGGAACGATATAAGTATGAAATCGTGACGAAAAGCGGCGAGATCAGGCTGAAGGCAGATCCATATGCTATTTATTCAGAAATCAGGCCCAATACAGCGTCATTTACTTACGATTTGGCAGGATACAACTGGCAAGATCAAAAATGGCAAAAGAAACAGAAGGCTAATACGCTGTATGAGAAACCTGTTTTTATTTATGAACTTCATCTCGGTTCCTGGAAGAAACATTCTGATGGCAGGCATTACTCTTATAAAGAATTAAGCCAGTCGCTTATTCCTTATATCAAAGAGCATGGGTTTACCCATATCGAACTGCTTCCGGTGTATGAGCACCCTTATGATCGTTCCTGGGGATATCAAGGAACGGGTTATTACAGCCCGACAAGCAGGTTTGGCACACCGCATGATTTGATGAAGTTTGTGGATGAATGCCATCAAGAAAACATCGGAGTCATTCTGGATTGGGTCCCCGGACATTTTTGTAAAGACGCACATGGTCTTTATATGTTTGATGGAGAGCCACTTTATGAATATCAAGAAGAACGTGATCGGGAGAACTGGCTATGGGGCACGGCAAACTTTGACCTGGGAAAACCGGAAGTTCATAGTTTTTTAATTTCTAATGCGTTGTACTGGGCGGAACTCTATCATATAGATGGATTTAGGGTTGATGCAGTGGCTAATCTCCTGTATTGGCCAAATCAGGATGAACGCCATACGAATCCATATGCTGTTGAATTTTTAAAAAAACTCAATCAAACCATGAGAGAGGCATATCCTCATGTCATGATGATTGCGGAAGACTCTACGGAATGGCCTCAAGTGACAGGTGCTGTTGAGGAAGGAGGGCTCGGTTTTCATTTTAAATGGAATATGGGCTGGATGAATGACGTACTGAAATATATGGAGACGCCGCCAGAAGAAAGGCGGTATTGTCATCAGCTTATTTCGTTTTCATTACTGTATGCGTTTAGTGAACATTTTGTATTGCCGTTCTCTCATGATGAAGTCGTATACGGAAAAAAATCCCTTCTTAATAAAATGCCTGGCGACTATTGGCAGAAATTTGCCCAGTATCGGCTTTTGCTCGGCTATATGACGGCTCATCCCGGAAAGAAATTGATCTTTATGGGATCAGAATTTGCCCAATTTGATGAATGGAAAGATACAGAACAGCTTGATTGGTTTTTGGACTCCTTCCCCATGCATCAGAAAGCCAGCGTTTTTACGCAAGATCTTCTCCGCTTTTATCAAAAAAGCAAAATCCTTTATGAACATGACCATCGTGCACAATCGTTTGAATGGATTGATGTCCATAATGACGAACAATCAATCTTTTCTTTTATTCGTTATGGCAAAAGGCACGGTGAGGCGCTTGTCATCATTTGTAATTTTACACCCGCGGTCTATCATCAATATGATGTTGGAGTTCCTTTTCTTACTCAATACATTGAAGTGCTGAACAGCGACAGTGAAGCATATGGAGGCTCAGGACAAATCAACAAAAAGCCGTTAGCGGCCAAAAAGGGAGCTCTTCATCATAAACCATGTTATATCACGATGACCATCCCCCCTTACGGCATTTCGATTTTACGGGCGGTTAAAAAAAGAGGAGAGATAAAAAGATGAAAAAACAATGTGTAGCCATGCTCCTTGCCGGCGGGAAGGGCAGCCGTCTCAGCGGATTGACAAAAAATATGGCCAAACCGGCTGTATCTTTCGGGGGAAAATACAGGATTATTGATTTTACCCTCAGCAACTGTTCCAATTCAGGCATAGACACAGTCGGGATTTTAACACAATATCAGCCGCTTGAGCTGAATTCCTATATTGGAATCGGCAGTGCATGGGACCTTGACAGATATAATGGCGGCGTGACGGTATTACCCCCTTATGCCGAGTCATCAGAAGTCAAATGGTATAAAGGGACGGCAAGCGCCATTTATGAAAATCTTAATTATTTGAATCAGTATGATCCTGAGTATGTGCTGATATTATCAGGAGATCACATATACAAAATGGACTACGGTAAAATGCTTGATTTTCATATTGAAAAGAAAGCGGATGTAACGATCTCTGTCATCGAGGTGGGCTGGGAGGAAGCAAGCCGGTTCGGCATCATGAAGACCGATGCAGATGGGACGATTACACATTTTGATGAAAAGCCCAAATTCCCTAAGAGCAATCTTGCCTCAATGGGAATTTATATATTCAATTGGCCGCTTTTGAAACAGTATCTTGAGATGGACGACCGGAATCCTTATTCAAGCCACGACTTTGGCAAAGACATTATTCCTCTGCTTTTGGAGGAGAAAAAGAAGCTTTCCGCTTATCCGTTCAAAGGATATTGGAAGGATGTCGGTACTGTTCAGAGCTTGTGGGAGGCCAATATGGATCTGTTAAAAGAGGACTCGGAGCTGAAGCTATTTGAACGGAAGTGGAAAATTTACTCCGTCAATCCGAATCAGCCTCCGCAATTTATTTCATCTGATGCGAAGGTTCAAGATTCGCTTGTGAACGAAGGCTGTGTTGTATATGGAAATGTGTCTCACTCCGTTCTTTTTCAAGGCGTGACTGTCGGTAAGCAAGCGACTGTTAAATCATCCGTCATAATGCCGGGTGTGACGATCGGCGAGCATGTAGTGATTGAAAATGCCATCGTTCCTAAGGGTCTGGTGCTGCCGGATGGCGCAGTGATTCGATCCGAAAAAGACATTCAGGAGGCGCTGCTCGTTTCAGAGGAATTTGTAGAAAAAGAATTGATCTAATACTGAAGAGGGGGCTGAGTCAGTGTTCAATAATCAAATGTTAGGTGTTATAGATGAAACCACATATAAGCATTCTCTTCAGGATTTAACGGCACAGCGGTCGCTGGGAGCAATCCCTTTTGCCGGCAGGTACCGTCTGATCGATTTTATGCTTTCCAACATGGTGAATGCGGATATTAGGAGTGTCGCGATTTTTCCAAAGTATCGCTACCGTTCGCTTATGGATCATCTTGGAGCAGGTAAGGAATGGGATTTGCATCGAAAAAAGGATGGCCTCTTTTTTTTCCCGTCGCCCCACCTTCACCAAGAATACGATGAGTTCGGTTCTTTTCGGCAGTTTTCCGACCATCTTGATTATTTTCACAGAAGCACACAGCAGTATGCTGTCATCTCCAACAGCCATACTGTATGCAACATTCAATTTCAATATGTGCTGAAACGCCATCAGGAGGTTGGCTGCGACGTCACCGAGGTATTTCAGGATGGCCAGTCGCTGCAAATCTATATCATGTCTACAGCGCTTTTAAAGGATCTGATCTACGGACATAGTGAAAAAGGCTATAAAACCATTCAGGAGGCTGTTGAAAAAGAATCCTCCTCCTTGGCCATTTGCCCTTATGAATATTCAGGTTATGCCGCTGTCATTGATTCGGTGGAAAAGTATTATACCCACAGTATGGAGCTCATTCAGCCTCGTTTTTGGCAGCAGGTGTTTTTGCCGCAGCAGCCGATCTATACAAAAGTGAAGGATGAGCCGCCGACGAAATACGGAAAACACAGCACTGTCAAAAATTCCTTGGTGGCAAACGGATGTGTGCTTGAAGGAGAGGTTGAAAACTGCATTTTGTTCAGGGCGGTTCATGTCGGAAAGGGGACGAAGCTGAAAAACTGCATTATTATGCAAAAAACGCAGATTGGCGAGGATTGCCAGCTTGAGCAGGTCATTTCTGATAAGGACGTTAAAATCGGCAATGCGACTGAGGCTGCGGGAACAGCTGAGCAGCCGCTTGTATTAAGAAAAGGTTTGGTACAAGGAGAGCTGATGAATTCTTGAAGGTATTATTTGCTGTATCTGAATGTACCCCGTTTGTTAAATCAGGAGGTCTTGCCGATGTAGCTGGCGCTCTGCCAAAGGCACTTGCGCGATTAGGCAATGAAGTAGCTGTAATGCTTCCAAAGTACAGCCAAATACCTGAGCGATGGAAAAAGCGCATGGAAAAAACGGCTGAGTGTACGGTAGCCGTCGGCTGGCGTCAGCAATATTGCGGAATTGAACATATTGCTGAAGATGATGTGAATTATTATTTCATCGACAATAAATATTATTTTAACAGGGATTCGTTGTACGGGCATTATGATGACGGTGAACGGTTTGCCTTTTTTTCCAGAGCTGTGCTGGGGGCCGCCGAAGCTGTGAATATTCAAGCCGATATTGTTCATACTCACGACTGGCATACAGCGATGGTCAATTATTTGCTGAAAGAGGAATACAGAAAACATCCTTTTTATAAGCAGATGAGAAGCGTGCTCACAATCCACAATCTACAGTTTCAAGGCATATTTCCGCCTGATGTCACACATGACTTGCTAGGGCTTGAGATGGATCATTTTCATTATGAAAGGTTAGAATGCAACGGATTTGTTAATTTTATGAAGGCAGGCATCATTGCGGCTGATCATGTGACAACTGTGAGCCCCACTTACAGAAATGAAATATTGACGCCTTATTATGGTGAACAGCTTGAGCAGGTTTTGCAATATAGGGAAAATGATGTAACCGGCATATTAAATGGCATTGATGATACTTTCTATCAGCCGAAATGCGATCCCTATATAGAGGCGCATTACGATTCGGAGCATCTTGGATGCAAGGAAGTAAATAAAACGAAGCTTCAGCGGCGGATGGGGCTTCCAGAGCGAAATGATATTCCGCTGATCAGTATGGTGACAAGGCTCACTAAACAAAAGGGACTTGATCTTGTCCGCAGAATTATGCACGAACTTCTTGAAGAGCAAGACATACAGCTAATTGTGCTGGGTACAGGGGAACGTGAATTTGAAGATTATTTCCGGTATGCAGAATTGGCTTTTCATGAGAAGTGCCGAGCGTATATTGGGTTTGATGAGCCGCTTGCCCATCAAATTTATGCGGGCTCCGATATGTTTTTGATGCCGTCGAAATTTGAGCCGTGCGGCTTGGGTCAGCTTATTGCTCTCCAATATGGCGCCATTCCGATTGTCAGGGAGACGGGCGGTCTTTACGACACTGTCCGTTCCTATCAGGAGGAAGAGGGAACGGGCAATGGCTTTACGTTTTCCGCTTTCAATGCGCATGATCTGAAATTTACGATCGAGAGGGCGCTGTCGTTTTATCGCCAAAAGGATGTATGGAAGAGCATCATGAAGACCGCAATGAATGCAGATTACAGCTGGGAGCAGTCAGCAAAAGAGTATCAGCGCATTTTCGAGCATGTGACAAGGAGTGGACGGGATGTTCTCGAGTAAAGAACGCTTTGCAGCCTTATTTTTAAAGCGTCTGGAAATGACGTGCGGAAAAAGCTTCAAAGACTCTGCCAAGCTGGATCAATATAAAACGTTGGGCAATATGGTCAGAGAATATATCAGCGCTGATTGGATCCAGACGAATGAAAAAAGCAGGTCCAATTCCGGGAAGCAGACATATTATTTGTCAATCGAATTTCTGCTCGGTCAGCTTCTTGAACAAAATTTAATGAATCTTGGCGTTCGTGATGTTGTAGAAGCAGGCTTAAAGGAAATCGGCATCAATTTAGAGGAGATCCTTCAAATGGAGAGCGATGCAGGTCTCGGCAACGGCGGGCTTGGGCGCTTGGCAGCTTGCTTTTTAGATTCTCTGGCTTCATTGAATTTGCCGGGGCACGGGATGGGCATTCGTTATAAGCATGGCTTGTTTGAGCAAAAAATTGTAGACGGGCATCAGGTGGAGCTGCCTGAGCAATGGCTGAAAAACGGGAATGTATGGGAAGTAAGAAATGCCGATCAGGCAGTTGACGTGCCGTTTTGGGGCGAGGTGCATATGACAGAAAAGAACGGACGTCTGCATTTTCGCCACGAGCAAGCTACAATTGTTACAGCCGTTCCTTATGACATCCCAATCATCGGCTATGAAACGGGTACCGTCAATACGTTAAGGCTTTGGAACGCTGAGCCTTATGCGCATTATCATGGCGGCAATATTTTGTCTTATAAGCGGGAAACCGAAGCAGTTTCTGAATTTTTATATCCTGATGACACTCATGACGAGGGGAAAATTTTACGGCTGAAGCAGCAGTATTTTTTAGTATGCGCAAGCTTAAAAAGCATTGTGAACAATTACCGAAAAACAAATAAATCTTTATCCGGCTTGCATAAAAAAGTAAGCATTCATATTAATGATACCCATCCTGCACTGGCAGTGCCTGAGCTGATGCGGATTTTGCTCGATGAAGAGAACATGAGCTGGGAAGAGGCCTGGCATATTACCGTACATACGATTTCTTATACAAATCATACGACATTGTCAGAAGCGCTTGAGAAATGGCCGATTCATTTGTTTAAGCCGCTGCTCCCGCGAATGTACATGATTATTGAAGAGATCAATGAAAGGTTTTGCCGGGCGGTGTGGGAAAAGTATCCCGGAGACTGGAAAAGGATAGAGGACATGGCGATTACGGCGCATGGTGTTGTCAAAATGGCTCATCTGGCTATAGTGGGCAGCTACAGTGTAAACGGCGTTGCCAAAATTCATTCCGATATTTTAAAGGAAAGGGAGATGCACGATTTTCATTTGCTGTTTCCGAATCGTTTTAACAATAAGACGAATGGAATTGCCCACAGGCGCTGGCTGCTGAAAGCGAATCCCGGCTTGTCTGCTATCATCACGGAGGCGATCGGCAATGAATGGGTGAAACAGCCGGAATCACTGATTCGCTTAGAACCGTACGCCTCTGATCCTGCTTTTATCGAACAGTTTCAAAACAACAAAAGCAGGAAAAAACAAGAGCTCGCTGATTTGATTTTTTGCACGGCCGGGGTAGTTGTGAACCCTGACAGCATATTTGATGTTCAGGTGAAACGTCTTCATGCATACAAACGGCAGCTGCTGAATGTTCTTCATATTATGTATTTGTATAATCGGCTCAAAGAGGACTCGGGCTTTTCTATCTACCCGCAAACCTTTATTTTTGGGGCAAAGGCTTCACCAAGTTATTATTATGCCAAGAAAATCATTAAGCTGATCCATTCTGTCGCGGAAAAGGTCAACTATGATCCGGCAGTCAAACAACTGCTCAAGATTGTTTTTTTGGAAAATTACAGAGTTTCTATGGCTGAGCGGATTTTTCCAGCGTCAGATGTAAGTGAACAAATTTCAACCGCAAGCAAGGAAGCGTCTGGTACAGGAAATATGAAGTTCATGATGAACGGCGCTTTGACGATTGGCACACATGACGGCGCAAATATTGAGATACTTGAGCGGGTGGGGCCTGATTGTATTTACACATTCGGTTTAAAGGCGGATGAAGTTCTATCGTATCAGGAAAACGGCGGCTATAGATCGAGGGAATATTATCAGCATGACCGCAGAATCAGACAGGTAGCGGATCAGCTGATCAACGGTTTTTTTGAAGGGGAAGCAGATGAATTTGAATCGATCTATGACTCGCTGCTTCCGCATAATGATGAGTATTTTGTGCTGAAGGATTTCAGCTCATATGCAGATGCGCAGGGGCGTATTCAAGCTGATTATCTCGATCGGAGGAAATGGTCTGAGCGTTCGATTGTGAATATTGCCCATTCTGGATATTTCTCAAGCGACCGCACGATCCGGGAATATGCGAAAAACATTTGGGGAATCCAGCCGATGATGTGAAAAGCCGCTGTATAAGCGGCTTTTTTGTTCACAGATTCATGGAATAGATTGTAAAGGATAAGAATGTCGCAAATGCACTCCATAAAAAATATGGCAAAAGAAGATAGCTTGCGGTCCTGCTGTATTTTCTCGCTATGATCATTAAAACGATTGCAGTGATGGCGACAAGCAGGCTGTCAATCGATGCAGCCAGCAGATTCTTTTGGGTAAATTGAAAATAGCTGAATGCCTGATTGAGCACATAATTAATCAAAAGCGTAAGCCAAAAGCTTTTCGCATCTTTAAATGAAAACGCGGCATACACAATGGCAGCTGAAAGGGAGATCAGGGCAAATAGGATGGCCCAAATGATGCCGATCGCAGATCCGGGTGGCGTCCAGTCCGGTTTTTTCAGTGAATTGTACCATTCTTGGTCAATTGGAAACAGGTAGTCTGCGGCTGAAAACAGCGCATATGTAATCACAAAAACCGCTATGGCACCGACCATCTTCTTCATGTTTGTAACCCCCGTATGTATTAATGTTACATTTATTCTTACCCTTATCTTATAAAGATCATCCCCCCGATATACGGGGGAGATGATGTCTTAAATCAGCTGCTTTAATGCGTTTGCTTTAATGCGTTCATATTCAAAAGCTGACTCTAATTCTTCCTTCGGTAAAGCAGACTTGCGGACGTATTTTTCGCGAATGACATCGTAAAGCTCATAAGGAAACAGCATATCAATAAACATTACTTGTTTTTGTTCGTCAGTTAATGGGGCACTGGATTCATATGCGTTCAGCATCACATGAAATGTTTCTTCATCCCAAACGCCCGTCGTATCTAAAAGCGGAATAATCATTTTGCGCAAATCTCGAATAGGAAGATCAAATGATACGGTATCTAGGTCGATGACCCAAATCTGTTCGTTTTCCCCCAAGAGGGTATTTCCGGTTCCATAATCCTGGTGGCAAAGATTAGGGCTTTTTTTCAGCTGTTCAGTCCATGGCACATAGGACGACTGCAAAAGCCGGTCTTTGATGCGCAGTCCGTCTTCAATAAAGCTGTCTATCTCTTGAAGATAAAGCTGTGAGAAAGGATCTTCTTTTTCCATCTGCGCCATCAGCTTCCACGTTTCCATCTGTTTGCATCGTTTCGTATAGTGATTCGGCCAGCGCCCTAATTTCGTAAATACGGGAACGCCATTAGGCGGCTGATATCCGACGGAAGCTGTATGGAAATCAGCAAGGCCTTTCATGATAAACTCCAAATCCTGCTTTACAGTCAGCTCAAACGGCCTTCCTTCGATCCAGTCATATACGACAAATAGAAAGGAGCCGTGCTTGGAATATAGGCTGCCTTTTTTATTTGGGATTATGCCGGGAACGTTCATTCCTTTTTTTGCTAAATAATCCTGTGCGAAAATGGAAAACAAGGCTTTCTTTTCGGGCCTGTGTATTCGTTTCAGACAAACCGCACCGGAGCCTGTGTGAACCTTCCACACAAGCGCCATCTGGTTTCCTTGAATGACGTCTATTTTTTCAGTCTGCACATCCCATCCTTGAAGCACATTTTCAGCCAGCTCGGTTAATTTTCTTTCATCTTCTGCTGATAAAGGAAGCTCTGATGAATTCCCCTCCTCAATGACTTCTTGGTTTTCTGCCATTAAAGGACACATCCTTACCTGTTTTACTCCTACCTTATGAATCGAAAGAAAAAAATGATTGAGATATTTGACTATATTTGATAGAAGAACCTGGTTGTTTACCCGTTTTGTTTTTGGGGCAGTCCCATTCCGCACAAGTTGGTTGTTCAACCGTATCATGATTCTAACTAGTTAAAAATCATGCAGGAATGGAGGCTATGTATGAAAATAGCACTGATCGCCACAGAGAAGCTTCCTGTCCCCTCGGTTCGAGGAGGCGCCATTCAAATCTACCTCGAAGCAGTTGCCCCTTTGATTGCCAAAAAACATGAGGTGACTGTATTTTCTATTAAAGATCCAAATCTCGCTGATCGAGAGACAGCAGACGGAGTCCATTATGTGCATTTGGATGAAGACCGTTATGAAGATGCTGTTGGAGAAGAGCTGAAAAAGAGCCGTTTTGATCTTGTGCATGTCTGTAATCGCCCAAGCTGGGTGTCGAAACTGAAGAAACAGGCGCCAGATGCTGTTTTTATTTTAAGCGTTCACAATGAAATGTTCGCTTACGATAAGATCAGCCAGGCAGAAGGTGAGATATGCATCGATTCTGTAGCGCAGATTGTTACGGTCAGCGATTATATTGGCCGGACGATCACAAGCCGTTTTCCGTCAGCACGATCAAAAACAAAAACGGTGTATTCCGGTGTGGATTTGAAAGCGTACCACCCACGCTGGACAAAAGAAGGGCAGCGGGCTCGCGAAGATATGCGAAGCGAGCTGGAACTTCACGGTAAAAAAATTGTCCTTTTTGTTGGCCGGCTCAGCAAAGTAAAAGGCCCGCACATTTTATTGCAGGCGTTGCCGGACATAATCGAGGAGCATCCTGATGTCATGATGGTGTTTATCGGGTCAAAATGGTTCGGAGATAATGAATTAAATAACTATGTCAAACATCTTCATACCCTCGGTGCGATGCAAAAGGATCATGTCACATTTATTCAATTTGTGAAGCCAAAGGACATTCCTCGCCTTTATACCATGTCAGATGTATTTGTATGCTCTTCGCAGTGGCAGGAGCCTTTAGCGAGGGTACATTATGAAGCGATGGCTGCGGGACTGCCTATTATTACAAGCAATCGGGGAGGCAATCCAGAGGTCATAGAGGAAGGGAAAAACGGCTACATCATTCATGACTTTGAAAATCCTAAACAATATGCTGGATATATCAATGATTTGCTCAGCAGCTCTGAAAAACGGGAACGGCTTGGGAAATACAGCCGTCGTGAGGCAGAAAGCCAATTCGGCTGGCAGAGGGTGGCGGAAAATCTGCTCAGCGTGTATGAGAAGAACAGATAGAAGGGGTGAACAGAGTGTACCAAAAAGAGCATGAAGAACAGATTGTGTCCGATATTCTCAACTATTATCCGTTCCATATCGAACATGTGGCGTTGAAATCAAACAAAAGCGGGCGCAAAATCTGGGAAATACAAACTGATCAAGGCCTAAAGCTATTAAAAGAAGCGCAGATGAAACCGGAGCGAATGCTTTTTATCACTCAGGCACATGCCCATTTACAAGAGAAAGGGCTGCCGGTAGCGCCGATACATCAAACAAAAAATGGCGGGAGCTGCTTAGGTACTGATCGGGTCTCCTACAGTTTATATGACAAAGTGACAGGAAAAGAAATGATTTACTATGATGCAGAGCAGATGAAAAAAGTCATGTCATTTGCCGGCCATTTTCATCATGCGTCAAAACGATATGTTTGCACAGATGAAAGCAAGAAAAGAAGCAGGCTCGGCAAATGGCATAAATTATACCGGTGGAAGCTGCAGGAATTAGAAGGGAATATGCAGATCGCGGCATCTTATCCTGATGACTTATTTTCGCAAACTTTCTTAAAACACGCTGATAAAATGCTGGCAAGAGGAAAAGAGGCTCTGCAAGCGCTTGATGAATCAGAGTATGAAAATTGGACAAAAGAAACGCTTGAACATGGCGGATTCTGTTTTCAGGATTTTACATTGGCGCGTTTGACTGAGATCGACGGGGAGCCTTTTTTAAAAGAGCTTCACTCGATTACCTACGATTTGCCATCAAGAGATCTGCGCATTCTGCTGAATAAAGTTATGGTTAAGCTTTCTGTATGGGATACCGATTTCATGGTTGCACTGCTTGCAGCCTATGATGCAGTGTATCCGCTCACAGAAAAACAGTACGAGGTGCTATGGATTGATCTCGCGTTTCCGCATTTGTTCTGTGCAATCGGCCATAAATATTATTTGAAGCAAAAGAAAACATGGTCAGATGAGAAGTACAACTGGGCGCTGCAAAATATGATTTCTGTTGAAGAATCTAAAGATGCGTTTTTGGATAAAATGCCGGAACTGTATAAAAAAATAAAAGCGTATCGGGAGGCGAATTGACATGAGGTCATCGAGACAAAAAGCCTCCATTTCTAAACTCGATCTCGACCAATTCGTATTTACACCGCCTGGATCGATGGGGTGGCAGGCTCATGACACAAGCTCAGCTGAGAAGGAAGAAGAGGAGAAACACTTGGCTGTGGGCAGCATTCGAGAGCTCCCTAACATCAATGCACCGAAAGAATTTCAAGAAGAAACGAAGGAAAAGGAAACAGATCACAAGGTTATGGATGACGAAGAAACGAAATTCGAAACCATTCGAGAGCCTGAGGAGGAGCATGATTCCAAACGTTCAGAGCCGCCAATTGAAGAGGAGGATGAAGAACCAGAATTAGTGGAGGAAGCTAGAGTGGAAATTATCGTTCTTCCGAGTGAATCCGCACCAGCTCCATGGTTTTCTCAAACTGTAAAGCGCAAGGCATAAAATCACATTTATGCCTTTTTTTATGTTCTATGCAGCAAAAAAACAGCCCGTATTGCAACACGAGCTGTAGGTTTTATGATTTTGCTTTCACAAAAAGCTGATTGATAGATGATAAATCAAGATTCTGCGATAGAAGAGGCGGCGGAAATTGTTTGTTTTCCGGTGTCAGAACGGATTGGTAAACAGCATTGAGCCTTTTGGCAGCATGGGTAAAGGTAAACGAAGATTCTACATTGTGCCGGCCATTTTTTGTGAATTTGTTCATTAATTCTTGGTCTGTAAAGGCTCTGTCAATTGCTTTCGCAAATGAAGAAGGCTTGTTGTAGCTGTCGATGACAAGACCGTTGACTTCGTGTTTTACAACTTCTCCGTTTCCGCCCCGGTTTGTGGTAATTAAGGGCGTTCCAGCCGCCATTGCTTCATAATTCACACGGGCGAGGGGTTCATTCCACTGAGAGCTGCACACAAATACATCTGCCATCAGAAAGAGGTTTGGAATGTCGTCTGCGGGGATGAATTTCGTGAAGATCACATGGTCCCTGTATGGCAGCGCCAGCTTGCGCAGATAGGTTACATATTGGTTTTCACCGTCATCGCTGAACCACTTCCCGCCTGCTATGACGAGCACAGCGTCGGGATGCTGCTGCAAAATCCGTTTCATGCTGTGAATGAGAAGGTGAGGCCCTTTTGTGGGGCTTAAACGGCCGGCAAATAAAATGACTTTCTTATCCCCAATGCCGTATTTTTTTCGGTATGTTTCTCTAATAGCCGAACCTTTCATCGTCCAGACAGGCGGATAAGAGCGGATGTCAACACCGGAGTATACGACTTGTGTGATGTCCTCTGCTTCAGGGAACCGTTCAATGACGGTTTGTTTAATAAATTCGCTGACGGTTGTGATCATGGAGACATTGTCGAGTACTTCTTTTCCTTGCGCGAAGGTCATCTTTTTTTCAGAAAACATTTCGTTATGCAGGCTCAGAACAATCTTGCTGTTTGGTGAGGCTTTTTTATATAGAGAGACATTTAAAGGCCTATTGAACACATGAATAAGGTCAAAGGAAGAGGCTCGCAGCTCCTCGGCTACCGCCTCGCGGTAATGCTCTTTTGGCAGATGGATATACTGTACGCCGTCTTTTGTTTCTCTTTTTGGAAGTGATGGATCTTCTATTGAAAAAATGGTCAGATCGTACCGGCTGCTGAAATAGGGCGTGACACCGTCAATCATCATTTGAATTGCGCCGCCGCGTACCGCGGGCGCCGGCAGCTTTTCTGTACAGATAAAAGCAAGCTTCATTTTCATTCCCCCTGATACAGCGACGATAAATATGCGAATTCGTTGGCCAAACCATCCTTTAAGGATGTGGCGGGATCGTAATGTAAGAGCTGTTTTGCTTTTGAAATATCCGCCCACGTTTTGCTGGGTTCCCCTGCTATTTTGTCCGAAAAGTGCAGTGTTGCTTTTTTACCAGAAATATCTTCAATGAGGGAGACAACCTTTAAGACTGAGGCACGCTCTGCGCCGCCGATATTCACCGTTTCACCAATAAGATGGGGTTTCCCAAGAACAGCGTAGATGCCTTTGACACAGTCGCCGATATAAGTAAAATCTCTTGACTGCTGCCCGTTACCGAAGATGGTGAGCGGCTTTTGCTGAAGGTGCTGTTTGATGAGCCGGTGAAAAGCCATGTCCGGCCGCTGTCTCGGTCCGTATACGGTAAAGAAACGGAGAATCACAATCGGAATGCCAAAGCTTTGTTGATACACATGGCAAAGCTTTTCTCCCGTAAGCTTTGTTACGCCGTACGGAGATAATGGGGAAAGCGCCGCGTTTTCACTGACTTTCCCTTGTTTTTCGCCATAGACGGAAGAGGTGGAAGCAAAGACGAACGTTTGAAGCGGATGTTCCCGGCAGGCCTCAAGGAGCCTTTGGAGCGCTTGTATATTATGTGCGGCATATGGATGAAAATGATCGCCCCAGCTTGAACGGACACCCGGTATGGCCGCCAAATGAAAGATGATATCCACTCCCTCCAGTAAGGGAGAAAGATCTGCAGTCAGCAGATTTTCCTTTATGAACGTAAATCGTTTTTCTGGCAGCAGGGCTTCAAGATTTTTGAATTTTAAGGAAAATGAAGTGGGTCCTATAAAGTCGTCGATTCCGATAACATCATGTGTCTTATCCTTCAGCAATTCTTCGCAGAGGTGGGAGCCGATAAATCCCGCTGCTCCTGTGACGAGTATTTTCATGGGCGGCCAACTCCTGTGCAGATTAGTCCGAAGTCCTCGAGCAGTTCTTTTTTCAGTGCGTTGCGCCCGTCGATCACAAGTCGCCCTTTCATGATGCTTGCAGTCTTTTTCCAATCTAATGCTAAAAATTCAGGCCATTCTGTTGCCAAAAATAAAAAATCACTCTCTGCTATCGCATCAAAAGCTTGAGATTGCTGAGTCACATGTTTCCGCAAATGTTCTGGAAGAACAGCCTCAGGATCATATGCATCAACATGGCATCCCAGCTCTGTCAGCCTTTCTATCAACCTGACGGCTTGAGAATTCCTGGTGTCATCGGTATGCGGTTTGAAGGAAATGCCGAGTACAGCAGCTTTTTTGCCGTGAAGTGTATCAAAGAATGACTTTATTTTTTGGATATACAGGCCGAGCTGGGTATCATTGATGTGCTGCACGGCTTGTAGCAGGTAGGTCTCCGTGTTTTTTTCCTGGGCAGCGAATTGCAGCGCCTGCAGATCCTTTGGAAAACAAGAGCCGCCGTATCCGATGCCGGCCTGCAAAAAGTGTCCACCGATTCTCGGGTCTAGTCCGATGGCACGGGAAATATCTGAGATATCTGATTGATAGGCTTCACATATGCGGGCCATTTCGTTAATGAACGAAATTTTGGCTGCTAAGAAGAAGTTATTGGCATACTTAATCAGCTCTGCTCCTGCTAAGCTTGTAATGATATAAGGGGTGTCAATGTGTTTATAAATGGATTTGACGATTGCTGCTGATACGTGATCTCCTTCCTGAACACCGATGACCGTTTTATCAGGATGCAGCATGTCATACAAGGCGTTGCCTTCCCGCAGAAACTCCGGATTGGATACGATGTTAAATAAGTTTTCAGACACTCCGGAGGCAATCAGCTGTTTTGCTATGTTTTCATTTGTCCCGGGCGGAACAGTGCTTTTCGTAATAATGGTTTTATACGTTCGGATTGCCTCGCTCAAATCGCTGATGACGGACTGCAGTGCTTTCGTATCTGCTGATCCGTCCGAACGCGGAGGGGTTCCGACTGCGATAAAAATGACGGGACATTCCTCCATGCTCGATTTCACTTCAGAAGAAAACGAGAGATTGCCGCAATGATTTAGTGCATCTGAAAGCCCAGGCTCGTAAAAGGGAATGTCTCCATTTTTCAGCTGTTCGATTTTTTTGAGGTCTTTGTCTGTGCATATCATGTCATGCCCGAAGGATGCCAGTGCCGCTGATAGGGTCAAACCGACATATCCGGCGCCAACCACACAAATTTTCATCACCTGAGCTCCTTTACAAGATTACTGGTCATATATCAATATCCTATTAAAAAAGGGCTGGTTCGTGATTCCGCTTTCTGCCCAGTTTCTTTCGCCTAATTTCAGATGTACAAACATCGGGGTGCGCTCTTGGAATATCATGTAATAAACATGAGCTGAGGGGAAAATAACATGATAAAAAAAGCGATCATTCCTGCCGGGGGATACGGAACGAGGAATCTTCCGGTGACGAAGGTGATTCCAAAAGAAATGTTTCCGGTAGGATCTAAGCCTGTGATTCATTATATTGTTGAAGAGCTGAAGGAGTCAGGCATTGAAGATATTTTGATGGTTGTATCGAGCCATAAAAATCTGATTGTCGACTATTTTGATTCCTCTTTGGCGCTTGAAGCTTTTCTGGCCTCCCGGCATAAACTGCATTTACTCAGTGAACATCCGATTCCGGATATACGGATTCATTATGTGCGGCAGCCTTATGCAAAAGGTCTTGGCGACGCGATTTCTTTTGGAAAGCAATTTTCAGGCGGAGAGCCTTTTGCCGTCGTTTTGCCTGATGATCTGATCTTTTCCGCTAATCAGCCGGCTTTGGGGCAGCTGATTGAAGCGTACACGAAATATCAGTGCAGTGTGATCGGCTTAAAAGAAACGAAACCGGAAGAATTGCACCATTACGGTGTGATAAAAGGGGAGCCTGTTGAAAAAGGGCTTTATCGCATTCAGGATATTGTGGAAAAGCCTAAACAAAACCCGCCTTCTCATTTTGCCGCAGCAGGACGTTATATTTTTACACCGGATATTTTTGAGAAGCTGGAGACATTAGAAGCTGATGCCGGAGGAGAAGTGCAGCTAACGGATGCGATTAAAGCTTCACTTAGGGCATGCGATGTTTACGGGAAATTGCTGGAGGGCGATCGGTATGACATCGGACTGCAAAAGGATTATCTGAAGCTGATCATCGATATGCTGAAAACGGAAAAGAACCCCCAATAACCGGGGGTTCAATCAGCGTGGAGATCGCCGAATGTTGTCATGATTCCCTCTTCATCGAGTTCTTCCTCATAACGCTCATGAGCTCTGCTTTGATAAACTGTAATTTCTTTGCCTGTGATATCTGTAGCGATGAAATTTTCGTACGACTCCGTATTGCCGATGTTTTCTTCGGCATTCATCGTCATATCATCATAGCTGAGCGGAGGGTTTTCCATATCCTGCGGTGTTTGCGAGTTTCCGTATTTTTCGACGTCCTGGTAAGAATCTTCACTGTCATAAGGCGCTCTGATTTCTTCATCGTCGTCAAATTCAAATTGCCCGAAAGGTGTTTCTTCTTCGATCGGACGGTCTTTGGAAACGACATCCTGTGACGAATACTCTGCGAGCGTTGTGGCAGTCGGAAGCGCTTCAAGACGTTCGTAAGGGATTTCCTTTCCGCTGACTTCACAAATACCGTACGTACCGTTTTCTATCGCTTTCAATGAATGCTCAATGTCCCGGAGATGCTCTCTCTCATGCAAGTCGAGAGCGATGTCTTTTTCACGCTCGTAAAGCTCTGTCGCCTGATCGCCGGGATGGTTGTCGTAAGCTGAAAGCTCACCCCATGAATCATAAGGAAAGGCAGAGTTAAGCTGGAAATGGTCATTGTCTTTGAAACGGTTTAAGATATCTTCTTTTGTTTGTTCCAGTTCATGTTTCAAGTGTTGAAGCTGGTCTTTTGTAAGCAATGTGATCCCCTCGTTTCTCTGTGGTGCATACCTTTAGTATGAACAGATCGCCTGAGAACTTTCATAAATGACGAGTGGAGGAATATAGGAGATTTTCCTTATATGGTAAGCGGATACAACCTTTGCTATCAGTGGAGAAAGAAATTTAAGGTTTGTTTCTTTTTCATTTCTGAAATTAGGTTTATAATAGGTAAGGCAGGCCATTTGGACTGCATGATCTG
>NZ_JAVAXX010000117.1:0-18332 GCF_042709275.1 Bacillus sp. LR_5
AAAAGACTTTTACTTATTGAGTAATGCTTTAACTCGGTTCACTACGTTTGGAACTGAGAAGCCGTATTCATTGATGACGGTTTCGCCAGGAGCAGATGCACCGAATCGGTCTATGCCAAGCACATCTCCATCAAGCCCTGTGTATTTGCCCCATCCAAATGATGCGCCCATCTCAATCGCAAGACGTTTTTTCACATCTGCAGGAAGGACAGAGTTTTTGTATTCAACAGATTGTTTATCGAAACGGTCCATTGAAGGCATGCTGACAACAGAAACATCGATATTTTCTTTTGCCAATTCAGCTTGTGCTTCAATCGCAAGACCTACTTCAGAGCCTGAAGCGATAAGAAGAGCGTCAGGTGTTTCGTTTTTAGATTTAGAAACGACATATGCTCCTTTTTCCACTCCTGCCAATGCTTCTTCAGCAGTTTGGTCAATCGTAGGAAGGTTTTGGCGTGTCAATACTAGCGCTGTTGGCTGATCAGTGCTTTGCACTGCAAGCTTCCATGCTGCCGCTGTCTCATTTCCGTCTGCAGGACGGATCAAGGAAAGATTAGGCATCGCACGGAGTGAAGCAAGCTGTTCAACAGGCTCGTGCGTCGGGCCGTCTTCACCTACCGCAATACTGTCATGTGTGAAGACATAAGTGACAGGAAGACCCATTAACGCTGCAAGGCGAATTGCCGGACGCAGGTAATCAGAGAAGACAAAGAAAGTTCCGCCGAATACACGCAGTCCGCCATGGAGCGCCATACCATTTAAGGCTGCACCCATCGCAAATTCACGAACACCGAACCAGAAGTTTTTGCCTGAGTAATCAACCGCTGTAAAATCACCGGCATTTTTAATTGTCGTTTTGTTTGATCCCGCTAGGTCAGCAGATCCTCCGACAAAGAATGGAATTTTTTTCGCAAGTCCGTTGAGAACTTCACCGGAAGAGGCACGGGATGCCAGGCTGCTTCCTTTTTCATAAACAGGAACCTCTTGATCCCAGTCCTTCGGAAGCTCTCCTTTGATTGCCAGCTCAAGCTGTTCAGCAAGTTCAGGATAAACTTCTTTATATTTAGCGAATTGAGCATTCCATTCTTGTTCTTTTTTCTCGCCTGATTCTTTAACCACTGCAGCAAAATGCTCATATACTTCTGACGGTACGTAGAAATCTTCTTCATATGTCCACGCGTAAGCTTCTTTTGTTAACTTGCTTTCCTCTTTACCAAGCGGAGCACCGTGAACACCGGATGTGCCAGCACGGTTAGGTGAACCGAAACCGATTGTCGTTTTCACTTCAATTAATGTAGGTTTCTTTTCATTTTGGCGTGCTTTTTCGATAGCCGCTGTTAATTCTTCGATATTGTTTCCATCCTCAACATAAAGAACTTCCCAATTCATTGCTTCAAAACGCTGTTTTGCGTTTTCAGAGAATGAACGGTCGAGATCTCCATCAAGAGAGATGTCATTAGAATCGTATAATACGATCAGACGGCCAAGCTGAAGATGGCCTGCGAGTGAAGCAGCTTCAGAAGAAATGCCCTCCATTAAATCACCATCACCGCAAATACTGTATGTATAATGATCGACTACGTTAAATGAATCGCGGTTGTAAGTTTCTGCTAAATGGCGTTCAGCGATAGCCATTCCGACCGCCATGGCAATTCCTTGGCCGAGCGGACCTGTTGTCGCATCAACACCAGCAGTATGTCCGAATTCAGGATGTCCAGGTGTTTTGCTGCCCCACTGGCGGAATCCCTTAAGATCTTCGATGCTAAGATCAAACCCGCTTAAATGAAGCATGCTGTATAAAAGTGCTGATCCGTGTCCAGCAGATAAAACAAAACGGTCACGGTTAAACCAGCCAGGGTTTGCCGGACTTACGTTCATAAATTTTGTCCACAGCGTGTATGCCATTGGAGCGGCCCCCATTGGCATCCCTGGGTGACCAGAATTTGCTTTTTCAATAGCGTCTATTGACAGTGTGCGAATGGTAGCAACTGATTTCTTTTCAATTGTATCCATAAAAATCCCCTTCCTTATGTGTTGTACCCTTACATCATAAATGTCTGCCGACTTTTTCTCAACTGTTTCAGCTTAAATTTGAGAGAAACTTGTTGAATTTTGTCACATAAGAGTTTTGCTTATAGTATATGCAAAAGAGGAATACGATATTTCCGTATTCCTCTTATATTAGTGAAGTTTGTTATTTTGTTGTTCTTTTTTTAGCTTTTCTGGTGTTACATCATTGCCTTCTGGGTCTATGATTTTCACACTTTTTAACGTGTTTTTCATAGAAGAGCGAAAACCTTTCAAGTACTCTTGACGAAGCTTTTGCTGTTCGGCTTTTTCTTCTTCTGTCATAACGCCAGCTTTGGCTTTAGCAGCAAGTTCATTAATTCTGGCAATTTTAGCGTTTGAAATCATGTTAAACTCCTTTATTGCATTTTGTCTATATAGTACTAGATCAAAAAGAGTTTTACAACTGATTCACTCGGCTGTCTCGTCATTCTCTATGTATTCCTGATACCGCCGGTGGACGGTCGCTTTAGACACATCATAGCCAAACCCTCTTAGCGTTGCGGCAATTTCTGCGAACGTCAGTTTATTCGCTCTTAGGCGGACGATCTCTGAGATTGGGACCTCTATTCTTTCCTTTCCGCTGTTTTCATGTTGGTTTTTCAGGTTTTTTTGCGGTTTAAAACCGTTTTTTACTGCACGCATCATTCCCCGCTTGATTTTCATATTGTGAATTTTCCTCTGGTACTCTTCCACAATGCTGACGATCTCCAGCACCATCGAGTCAGCCTCCGATAACTCCAGTTCACCTCTGTGAGCCGTTGTATAGACTTTCACATCTTCTCTGTAGATACAATGGAGCAGGGCGATTTTTGCATTTCCCCGACCGAGCCTAGTCTCATCCTGAACCAAAATAACATCAATTCCCGAATTCTTGATCTCATCAAGCAGCTCAAATACACCGTCCCGATCCATTTCATATCCGCTGGCTTTTTCAGAAATCACTTTGACGACTTCCATGCCGTTCTCGGCTGCAATGGCCGTTAGCTCCTCCACCTGCCGCTTTAATGAAGTTTCCTGCTGTTCTTTATTTGTGCTTACGCGGGCATATATGAGTGCTTTCATTTTTTCTATCTTTCCTCTCTATCTTACAGTTGCCAATTCATATGCATCCTGATGCTTCTTTTTCAATGGAATCACCAACTCATCTCCCGGCTGGATATCAGACGTCTGAAGATGATTTTTATCAGCTACCCATTCAATAAAATCGTTTTTGTTTATCTTTTTTGTATCTGCTACCTGATCAGCAATTGACCAAAGTGTGTCGCCTTGCTGGACTTCTATTTTAGCATACTGATTAAGTTCCTGACCGCTGCTTGTATATGACAGCAAAAGGATAACCGCGCTCAAAATCACTGAGAATAGACCGACAAAAATAATAGATTCTTTACTCATGATCATAACCTCCAACAGGAATGTTTGTTCGCTTTTTTATAATTTCAGTATATACGAACAAACGTTTCTGTCAATTGTTTTTTCGAACCTATGTTTGTACTGTAAGGAAAATCATGCTATAATCTTCTTAAAATCGACGTTTTGAGGTGCGAAAAATGACGAAGCTATCAAAAAGGCAACTTGATATCCTCCGGTTTATTAAAGCAGAGGTTAAATCAAAAGGATATCCGCCTTCCGTGAGAGAAATCGGAGAGGCTGTTGGGCTTGCGTCCAGCTCAACTGTCCACGGCCATTTGGCCCGTTTGGAAACAAAAGGGCTGATCAGACGGGATCCGACAAAACCTAGAGCAATAGAAATACTTGATGAAGAAGTAGACATTCCGCAAAGTCAGGTCGTTAATGTACCGGTCATCGGGAAAGTCACGGCGGGATCTCCTATTACAGCAGTAGAAAATATTGAAGAATATTTTCCGCTTCCTGACCGTATGGTTCCTCCGGACGAGCATGTGTTTATGCTGGAGATTATGGGAGACAGTATGATTGATGCTGGTATTCTCGATAAGGATTATGTCATCGTTAAACAGCAAAATACAGCGAACAACGGGGAAATTGTAGTTGCGATGACAGAAGATGATGAAGCTACGGTAAAACGTTTCTATAAAGAGGATACTCACATTCGCTTACAGCCTGAAAACCCAACGATGGAACCTATCATCTTGCAGAATGTCAGCATTCTAGGGAAAGTGATTGGCGTGTTCAGAACCGTCCATTAACCTATTGATCTATCAAATGCATGAAATAACCCCCTCTTCCTTTATGGAGAGGGGGTTTATTGTACAAAAAAGCAGGCTCGCCCTGACTTATGGGTGCGAGCCTGAATAGGAGGAAAAAGAACATCATGTTTACACCATAATTATCCACCAAACAATTGTTGAAGTCAAGAAATTTTCTTTCCTTTAGGAAACTTTTATCTGAATATTGTCCGTTTAAAACATTAGACGCTATGTCCTTAAAAATGTTTCATTTTCTTAGGTCGTGGAATGACGTGGCTTCATGTTTATGTAAGGAGCGCGGCAGTAATTGAATTTTAATGAAAAATTTAGTACATAGTATTGTTTGTTCAACATTTTCTAAAAAAACAGCTCACTTCTCTTGATCAACGTGAGCTTCAATCAAAATGAAAATATTGTATACCATAACTGCCCTTTACCCGAACACTCGTGCAGTTTTCTGAGTGTTCTTCTGCTAATATACGGTATCGGTGAAATGGATCGACAGAAACCTTATCCTGAGCACTAAAATCAAACCAGCTGCCGCTGAATTGCTTCGTGCTCAGTGTGGTATATTCTCCCGTAAGCCCCATTCGCTGAAGTTTAATCTCAACTGAACAAGTATTGGCTCCCAAGATCGTAAACTGATAGCCTAAAATATAGTCGATCGCCGGGACATCACTGATATTTTCCAGAACAAACGATTTTGTGCTGTCATTTAAAATAAAGTCTGTTTTGTGATCAAAATCTAAAGCTGACACATGGGTACTGCCAATGCCAAAAAAACACATCAAAACTGCTGTTAAGCCTAAGATTTTTATTTTCAATTACACCCCTCCTTTACCATATTTTAACCCTACATGAGATTTATGTATATGTTCTGTGTAATATCAAGAGGTCGTTTCAATCATAAAAATCCATATGCGTTTTTTCCTGTTTATAATAACGAAGCCTGTCTTGAAGGGTTCCGGTATGAAATTCAAATTTGTGGCCGTCAGGGTCGGTAAAATAAATTGATTTTCGATCGCGTTCATCTCGTTCTCTGCCAGGCAGAATATTGACATGAAGCCTTTTTAATTTTGCTGACATTTCCTCAAACTCTTGATCTTCAATAGTAAATGCAATATGGGTATAAGACGCCTTAATGTCATTTCTCGGAATGTCAGGTTCTTCATTAAGTGCAAGCCAGATGCCATTTAAATCAAAATATGCTGTTGTTTTTCCCTTTACCAGAAGCTTGGCATCAAACACTTTTTGATAAAAATCAATCGATGTATACAGATGAGAAACTGAAAATAATAAGTGATTGATTCCTTTTACCTTCACAAATCATTCCCCCTTGAAAGCTGATCATCCATATGTACGACTTTTTTCCAAAAAAGTTTCATGCAGTCAGCAAAAAATACCAGTGTAAACAAAATCGGATTGTTTAAAATAATGATTGTCGAATTGAATTACTTATGTTTTTATAATTTGTTTACAGCCAAGGGCTTTCTTCAAAAATAACAATTTAGGTGGTCAAATGAAACATATCATTGCTCTTGCTTCAAAGGTTGCTTTCACTCTCGCCCTTTTATATGTGATTTTGGACAGAGTCTATCACGCGCCCTTTTTAAGTGTAATGTTTATTGCACTTTTCCTAGGTTTTGTTTCCTATCTATCCGGTGACATGCTCGTCCTTCCGCGAACAAACAATATTACAGCTTCATTGGCTGACTTTGGACTTTCATTCGTTATTCTTTGGGTCTTTGTTTTAACCCAAACAAGAAATGATTTCCCACCGTTTGCAGCTGCTCTACTTTCCGCCCTCTGTCTTACTGTTTTTGAATACTTTTTTCATCGGTATTTGCTAAAAAATGTGCTGGATGAAACCTTCCGAAATGAACTGTCAGCCAGGGATAACACACTGCAGTATCAAACAGAAGCCGCAGACGAGCTGTTTCCTGACGTTACGAATGAGAAGCATGAGGAATAGGAGGCTTAGTGCCTCCTATTTTTCAGTAGCTATTATTGATAAAACGGGACATCACTTCTGTGAAATCATAAAACCTCTCATTTTGAGTAACAGATCTGCTTTTTAAAGAAAAAACGCCGAACAAAGATCTTCTAAAACCTGTGCTCATTTCTAACTGGATACTCAAACCTGTTTTTGATTTATTTGCAATGTTATTCGGACTTACACCTGCATGCGGATGGTCCATACCGAGCAATACAGCAGGAAAACCGGCATTTTGCAGTTTTTCAACTAAATCTGACGCTCTTACACGATCTGTACCGCCGACTTCGATCTGCTGATCTTCTTCTGCATATCCGTGCAATGAAATGACATATTCATGACTTCCCGTTATTTTCAGGGCCCGAGGCTCATCAAAATGCGTGCTCGTAATATGCAGCACTGAGTTTCCTGACGATTTTAAGCCTTCAAATAAATACATCGAGTACTCTTTGCTGAGCTCTCTCGCTATTTCACTTGTCCCGCCTTCAATACCTCCTCCGTGAATGGCTAAAACAAGAACAGGACTGCCGGTTTCTTTCGTAACAATGCCGTAATCAGAAGGATCTTCATTGTTTTTTAATTCCTCAAAATTCTGATATACATCTTCAGCATATATTGAAGAAATCGGAGTAAACACCATAAAAATAAACAATAATTTTACAATTTTAAGAGTTGATGGAAAACGTTTGGCTATGTTACAATCAACATGCTTCAAGGAATGGAGCAAACGGCGGAGCAGGGATACTTTGGCCGGTTTCATCTACTCCGCCTCTAAGTCCAAATCAACAGGATGTCGGTTTCTTTGAGGCTTTAGCACGAATTTCTCGTCCTCCTTGTTAAATTTTTGTTAAATTCACAATATTATATACCGTTGGCCCGGGCGCTGTTCTTCCCATTTCTGAATTTATGAAAAGTAAGTTGGCACCAACTACCTTTTTCCCAATTCGCATATCAAACAGAAAAAAAACGCACCTGCCCTTTGGCCTGTGCATTTTTATTTTCTTTTCATTCTTCGTTTATTTTCTTTATTCAGTTTCATGATGTTTTTTTCAATTTTTCTTATTTTTCGCCTTTGTGGGATTGTTTTCACTTCATAATAAACAGCGATAAACCCACTTAATGTCACTGCTGCAATGTAAAGGACACGCTGTTTGATCATCCGGTCAGCGTGGCTACGATCATCCGCTTCTTTTTCCAGTCTTTCGGTTACGTCTTTATCAAACAGCTGATCGACATACACTTGTTTCATTCCCACTGTAAATCCCGCAGCCAGCCAAAGAATCAGAAAACAACTGATATAAAACATCATTAATCCTTCCTTTCCCGTCTAGATGCGGCGCAGAATTGGAATGTAGCAGATCTAATCATTAAACAGCTGGCCGATGAATCCTCTTCTATGTATTAGGTTCTTTCATTTGGACGGACAATATGTAATGATGTAATGTACAGTTAGAAATTTTATTCCAAACAGCCACATGTGATGAACAGCAGTTAACTTGTTGTCATGTATAGCTTCTATCAGAAAGGTTTCAGATAAAGGCAGCGGACAAGTTCCCGCTCTTGTTTGCAGATAAATCCCCTCATCCCCGGCTCCGCTTTTTCTCCGCCGGCTTGTCAAAACCAGCTTCTCACGATGATGATAAGGCTTTAAAATGCCTGTCATACTGCTGAATGGAAGCGGTAGAGAAATGTTCATATACCCTTCTCCATTCGAACGATATACTGAATATAGAGCGGTAAAAATGGTTTCGTTTTTTTCATTTGTTCTGATCCAGGCACGCACTTTTTTTCTTCCGTCTTTTTTCGAATGAACACCCTTTATCGTGCTGTACATCCTATACCAGTCAGGGTTCGTCGACAGATGGATTTGGCCGGTTCTTCTGCTGAACCTTTCGTAAACCATTGCAAGCGGCCGAAACCACGTGCTCCACGTCACTTTTGCTTTTACATCATAATCAATGGTTTGTTCATAAAACGAAAGAATGAACGGCGCCAATTTTTCAGGTGAAAAATCTTTTGATCGAAGGCTTCCCATATCATCCACGAGCCCTCTGTACTGAACGTTATTTTCAGCTTGAATGTTAGCTAAAAAGTCTTTTCCAATCCTTCTTTTTCCGTAGATACGGCTGAATGTCTTTACGCTGTCTGCATCAAAAGGTTTCGGATCTTCTATTCTCCATCCTATGAGAGCGGGCAATATAACAAAAAACGCGTTAACAAAACCGTGAATCCAAATCATCTGATTAATGGTCAGTGTAACGTCTTGCCGAAATACACCAAAAGAATAAATCATCGAGAAAGAGATCGTTATCATTAGAACGGCAGAAGAGAACCGAATAAGAAATTTCCCCGTCTTGCTGCGAAAAGATGTGGTGAACACCAAAAATGCGTGAAGATAAAGCGCCGCCATATAGATGCCAACCGCAATGACATCTAGTGTTTTTGAATATGTGATGCCAAGCGCGATAAGAAGGGGCGAAAACAAAATCACCCATGTTATCCAACTGTACAACATCCGATTTTTTCTGGTGATTCTCCCGAGCAAGCCGTTAAAGATCGGGATAAGAAAAGCTGAATAGTGAAAGTGGACAGCAGTCAGCAAAATGATGAGAGGGCCAAATTGCATTATCTGCAAATGTGCAGCATAAGCAAAAAACCAAAAACCTCCTCCCGCCAAATAGATAAGCCCGAACAGAACTGATGTCTCTTCGATTCTATGTATCTTTGTTTCCCAAAGACGAAGGATCGCATACAGCGCCATAAAAACTGTGTACATCCACCAGATCAGCGCGAAACCACCGATGTCTGTCACAAGAGCCAGCACCGCAAAGAAAGCGGCTGCCGGATAGCATTGGATTAACCCAGATTCCAGAAATGGAGCAGCCCGAAGCTGCGATTGAAAGACAAATAGAAAAATTCCCGGCACGAAAAAAAGAATGGATAACAAAACAAGTGCCTCTGCCACTGATATATGAGGTGCTTCCGCTGCAAGAAATCCTATAAAGCAAAGCGAACTGATCATGCCATTTCGTTTTATCATGATTCTCTCTCTTCTTCCTGAAACATTCCTTTATAAAAGAAAAGAGTGCCGAGAATTGTATTTTGGACATGCACTTGAATGGTGAAGCAATTCTTTCTTTCATCAAACGTTTCGCAAACAGCGGATGTACCGGTCAGCCATTTTGGAAGCGGTATTCTTTTTCCGCATATCAATAGCCATTGCTTTCCCGTTGTAATGGTTAGAGAGCCGTCAGGAGATGCCTCGAACGCTAAAACAGACAGCAGAAGATGAGGTTTGCCGAAGAAATCAAGTATTCTATCTTCTTTTTCGTCGTATACCATGATCGCGTCAAAGAAACGTTTTTTGCCTTTAAAGAAAAATGTACGATTCCATTCTATCCCAGTATGTTCCCGATTCAAAAGACAAGTTCTATTTTGAATGGTAAATGGGATGTTTTTGCCTCTTTCCGAAAAAAAGCACCTGAAAAAAACACCCAGCTTTAACAGCATTCTGACCAGAAAAGAGCCTCCGCTTATTTCTGACATCGTTCCTGTCCCGCTGAATGTATGAGATTCGTCTAATTGATACCGTTCTCGCAGCTTGGGATGCAGTAAATGATAGTTCTTG
Organism: Bacillus sp. LR_5; assembly: GCF_042709275.1. Taxonomy (NCBI): domain Bacteria; kingdom Bacillati; phylum Bacillota; class Bacilli; order Caryophanales; family Bacillaceae; genus Bacillus; species Bacillus sp. LR_5. The sequence goes on from NZ_JAVAXX010000117.1 coordinate 9,857, forward strand.
ATCGTTTTTTCATAAATCGAACTCACAATGTCACTTCTTTCTCTTTCGTTTTGTGTGCCGGGCACTGGGGAGCTGCTGACTAAGAACGCCACTTGCCGCAGAAAACACACTCAATAGTATCCATAATATCTCGGAACCTCGAAAAGCGAATCCAGCAAAGATACAAGCCTGTACAGCATGAATGATCCATTTTCTCTTTAATGGAAACAACCATAAAATTCCCACACCTATCTCTGCTGTCCCTGCAAAAATCCTTGTATCAAAACCTGTAAAACCTTGGTAAAACCAAAACAGACTGAAAAACAGACACATTAACACATAGACGATAGCCGATCGAATTGTGTGTTTCGGATGTTTATTTTGCTCAATCCAAAGCCTTAATGCATCAAAGCTCCATGCAGTCGCCCAGCCAAGAAGCGGCCGAAATAATAAACGATCGATCCATCTTCCCGGCAGCCCGTAGGCTGTTTTGTATTGGTACTGTGTTAAAAACATCATTTTCCCGTTGTCTCGCTGTATATACTTCCAGTACCCGCTGCCATGCTGAATCAGAGATAACGGATGGTCAGAGCCAAAAGCCAGTGAGGAAACTCTTTCAGATGAACATTTGTCGAAAACACCGACTGTTTCTCCTGTACCCGATACCTTTAATCCAAAGCCTATCCTTGTTTCGTAAAGAAACTTCTGCTTTTCGTATGGCTGCCTATGCAAATACGTGATATTTGAAAACCGGAGGTCCCATTCCTTATGCAGCGATGGGTTTTGTGTATATTCCCAAAGCTTATCCAGATCAGATCTCATTTCGATTTCTACATAAATCGGTTTCTGTCTCACAGCCCCTCCTCCCTTCGATTTGAAGCAATTCTATATTAGCATATTGACCATTCAAAAAAATCCATTTCCTCCAAAAAAAGTATACTAATCCTAAAAACACATAAAAAAGAAGAGATATTTGCCTTCTCTTCTTTTTAAGCATCTATTTGATTCATCACTGTGTTTTAACCGTTCCATAATGAGTAATTGTGGCGTTTACGCTGTACGTGATGGCAACCTTACTGAATGTGTCACCCCAATTATTTTTCACCTTTTTCCATAAGTCCGGATGCTCAAGTCTTAAAGATTCATCAAAACCCGCAACATCTGCTTTATATTCATGCTGGATTTTTTTTAATACATTACCGACTATTTTCTTTACTTCGTTTTCAGTGTTTGTTTCAATACGTTCTAAAAACTGAGTGTCCAATGTCTCTTTTGTGTTCCAGTTTTCAACCAAATCCCCTTCTGTTTCAATATCGACATGGAATGAAATATCCGTTCCTTTTACTATGGGCTTGATTTTGCTTTTAATATTATTGATATCGTATGCAATCACCTGTTGGCTCTTTTTATCATAGCTTTTGACAACTCCGCCTTTTCCCTCCCCGGCAATCCATGTAATCCCCTCCGTTTCATATTCATTTAAACTACCGATCATTTTTTTAGACTTCCCGTTGATTACCGCTGCTCCGGAATACTTGATCGCTCCATTTGCCGAGACTACATTTTGCAGTAAAAAACTGCTGCCAGAATGCAGTTTTCCGATTAGTTTCGCGAATGTCACAGGGGGAAGAATTCTGGAAACTTTATGTTCATTTTCACCTATTCCAATCAACCGAAATGCCGGAATTTCACCGCTCTCTTTCAGCTGGAGGGCTTCTCTCGCCTCCCCTTTTGCAGATAAAACAAGACAGCTCAGCCTGATTTCATTATCACGAAAAAATTGATCCAGCATTTTGTCAATAGGATATGTACCCAGCACATCTTCACTCAGGACAACAACTTTTAAATGCGGGCTAAACACTTCACGGTCCCTTCTTAACGCAATCTCGCTTCCGATCTGCTGTAACGAATCCCCTGTTTCACTAATATTAATATACGCTTTCTGTACCCCTTGTCCGCCACCGCCCCCACCGCTTGTACCTGCACCTGCCGCTTTTTCATTAACAAATTGATAAGTCAGCGTAATGTTGTCTTTTTTCGGATAGCTCCCTCCCTCTTCTTTTAACTCTTTTTCAGTATTTGTTTCTTTTCCTTTATCAATTGCAATAGCGAATGTCAGACCCAACTCCTCTATTTCCCGGCTGCTCCAGCATCCTGTTACGCAAACCATCAGCAGACATACTATGACGAGAACGGACACTGGATGTTTTATGTTACGTTTCACCTCTTTTCCTCCATTTCGATATGACTAAAAGCAAAATCGGCAAAGCGCCAAATATATACAAAGCAAAATGACTGACCATATTGCCCAAAATAAACACGTCATTTTCATTTTTCGGCATGCAAGAGAAGATATAAATAACAGGAAGCAGCCCAAACATACAAGAAAGCGGTTTCTTTTTGAAAACTTGCGAAACTCCCAAAGAAGCTGCATAAAAAGTGATAATAAACGTGGCAAAAAGCTGCATAATCCAAATGACAAGCAGAAATGACTCAAACCGTTCAAATATTAAACCAGGTATTTCAAAACTTCTCATCAGGTCAAGTCCCGGCCATGTTCTCGTCACAACTCCATCAACTGATAGTGCACCGATGACCATAATCAGCGTAATGATATAAAAACAGGTCACAACACCTGTCCCGAACACAACCGCTTTCATTGCATGCTTCGGCTTCTTCATAAACGCTACTAAAATGAGCATAATTTCTGAACATGTAAATGAAAGGGTCGTGGTCTTCACTCCTTTGAGAATCGGCATGATTCCATCTCCCAATACAGGGCGTAAATTGTTGATCTCAAATATGCCTATACTCATGAGGGCTATCGTTAAAAAGATGATGACCGTAATCGGAAAGATCATTTCAAAAAGCCGGGCAATTGGATCAATCCCTTGTGTAATGGAATAAAGCCCAATCCAAAGAACTGTCATAATAATGGCCCAAGACGGTGTCCCTTCAAGGAGAAAAAACTCCACGATTTCAGACATGACTCTGACTTCGAATGCACCTAGTACCAAAAAATAAGCAATAAAAACGATACTGATCAAGCTGCCGACCCATTTTCCTACAATATGTCTGGAATATTCATAAAATGTTTCCTTAGGATACTGCTGGCTTAATTTAACTATGATGATCCCAGCTATTACGGCGATGATCCCTCCTAATAAAACTGAAATCCATCCATCAGGAGATTTCGTTTGTTCTGTTACTGTCCGGGGGAGCGTAAGAACTCCGGCAGCAAGCATATAATTAATGATGATAATCGTTGCCTGAGCGGTTGTAATTTTACTTGTTGAGCTGAACACGAGACTTAATCACCATCCTGTCGAGTTCATCACTTCACCCGTTTTGTATTATCCGTATTCATCATTTTAGGCCGGCGTTTCATGACTAAAAGAGGCATTCTGATGACGAAGTCTTTCCAATCTTTCAAGTGATAAGGCACTGCCGGACTTGCGTATGGGACACCAAAACTCTTTAGCTTTACGACATGGCTGCTTAACAAGAGATAATACATAATGACACCAAATAATCCAAACACCGCCGCGCAAAACATTGCGCCAAACCGAAGCATCCGAAGTGCTATGCCTGTACTGTAATGCGGGATGGCAAATGAAGAAATTGCTGTGAGCGCAACAACAATGACCATGATTGGACTGACAATCCCCGCCTGCACAGCTGCTTCCCCGATGATTAATCCGCCAACTATTCCTATCGCAGGTCCGATGGGTTTTGGCAGGCGAAGCCCCGCTTCCCGTAAAATTTCGATCGCAATTTCCATAAATAAGGCTTCAATGAGGGATGGGAACGGAACACCCTGACGCGTCCCGGAAATTGAAATTGCCAGTTTGGTCGGAATTAACCCCGGATGAAAAGAAATAAATGATATATATAAAGCCGGTGCAAATAACGTTATGATTGCCGCAATGAACCTCAACAATCTGATGAGCGAGCTTGGGAACCACCGCTCATAATAATCTTCAGGCGATTGAAGCACCATGCTGAAAGTGACTGGAACAAGCAAAGCAAACGGAGTGCCGTCAAGCAGAATGGCTACTCTTCCTTCCATTAATCCGCTTATGACGCGGTCAGGCCGTTCTGTACTCTGTACTTGCGGGAATGGGCTCAAATAATTATCCTCAATTAGCTGTTCAACGTAGCCTGATTCCGGCAGATGATCTATCTCAATCCCTCTTACTCTTTTTTTTACTTCCTCGACCACTTTTGGATCTGCAATGTCATTCATATAAGCAATGATTAAATCTTTTTTTAGCCGTGTCCCTACTTCAAATTTCTGCAATGTTAATTGATCATTTTTTCCTTGCTGTCTTAAAAGCGCTGTATTCGTACTCAACTCTTCTGTAAAACCCGTGCGCGGCCCTCTGACAAGCGCTTCTGAAAGCGGCTCCTCAATACTTCGATTTTGTTTTTTCACTGTTCCCAGAAGAAAGGCCTGCGGCATTCCGTCGATAAGAAGCGCTGTTGAACCCATGAAAACATTCAGTACGATATCACTGACTTTCTCTGATTCTATGACATCACCGATTGATCCGATTTGATTCTTTATATACTGCGAAGTCAAAATGCCTTTGCCGGACTGAGACATTTCATCACTTACCTGATGAGGTTGATTCATGACTAACGCTGATAGTCCTTTATTAATCAAATCCTGATCAGACAGTCCATCAACAAAGATCAATGCCGCTTTCACATGTAAATGAGTGATCTCAAGTTCACGGAAATGAACGTCTCCGTTATGTCCGATCTTTCTTTTTACTTGCTCAATGTCGTATCCGACGTTACCGGTTAACACATCATTGTCCTGCTTTTTAGTTTTTGAATGATCTGATTCTTGATGCTGCTTCTGTGTTTTGTACTGATTACTCCGCCACCTCATAATTGCACCCTCTTATATATGAATCCAAGTAAACACTTTATAGATTGCATATGGAACGAGAAATACAACTAACGCTTGAAACCACACATTCCAGTCAGTAAGTGTTGATATCATATTATCCATCTGTCAATTCCCTTCTGTCTAATAGGATTATTTTTCCCATATATCTATTTTTTATGTTCGTCTTTTTTCCCAATAAAAAAAGCATGATGAACGTCTTCATCACGCTTTAAAGAAGTCAAATGTAAAGAAGGTTCAGAAGAAAACCGCCAATGACACCGGTGACTACAATCACCCAAGGAGGCAGCTTCCAATAAGCAAGCATACTAAACAATACAGCCGCAAACGCAAAATCAATCGGATTCAAAATCGCACTTGTCCAAATCGGAAAATAAAAAGCTGAAATTAAAATTCCGACTACCGCTGCATTCACTCCTGCAAGAGCTCCCTTTAGGTTGGGATTCCTCCGCAAAATATCCCAATAGGGCAACGCACCTAAAATTAGCAAAAACGCAGGCAGGAAAATGGCAATAGCAGCTAACATTCCGCCCTGCCAGCCGCCCATGACTGCACCAAGATAGGCGGCAAATGTAAATAACGGTCCCGGCACAGCTTGTGCTGCACCATATCCTGCTAAAAATGCTTCTTTGCTGACCATTCCAGTTGGTACAAATTCCTGTTCCAATAACGGCAATACAACATGTCCCCCGCCAAAAACCAAGGAACCTGCCCTGTAAAAACTGTCAAACATAGAAAGCCAGCGCAAATCCGCAGTTTCTCGCAGAACAGGCAGAAGAACAAGCAATCCGAAGAATAATGAAAGACACACTGTTCCGAATGTCTTAGAAATAGGAAAATGGAATGCTGATTCTTTTTTGTCGATAGACTCTTTAAACAGCAGAAAACCAATCGCTGCTGAGATGATTATAATACCTGATTGGGTAAACGCGGTTTGCCATAAAAGTGAAACAACCAATGCAAACAAAGCCATCGTTTTTCGCTTAACATCAGGCGTCAGTTTTTGAGCCATTCCTGTTATAGCATGTGCAACAACTGCAACCGCCACGATTTTTAAACCATGAATCCAGCCGGCTTGCTCTATATCGGTACTTTTTAACAAAAGGGCAAATATGATAAGTGCCAAAACAGAGGGCAGCGTAAAGCCGAGAAATGAAACGATACCGCCGAGTAACCCGCCACGCATAACACCAATCCCAATCCCAACTTGGCTGCTCGCCGGTCCGGGCAAGAACTGGCACAAAGCAACCAAATCAGCATAGCTTTTTTCATCCAGCCATTTTCTTTTGCGAATATATTCTTCATAAAAGTAGCCCAGATGAGCAATGGGACCTCCGAATGATGTAAACCCGAGTCTTGTCGAAACAATTAAAATTTCTATCAGAGTTTTAAAGCTGTTGCGCTTATGTTTGTGCATTGCTCCCTCCCATGTTCTCAGCATTCTAAAAAAGCTGAAATAATCCACTTAAGTATAAAAAACTGAAACATGTTTGCAAGCGCTTGTTTGAAATGATAACGAATCTTAACTTTATTATAATAAAAAGGCTCAAAATGAGCCTTTTTGCAGTTCGGAATAGATTAAAATTCCAGCTTGAAGCTTTCTGCCTGATCTGACACTTCCACAGGTATTCCCATTATCGTTTTCGGTTTGGAAACGTAAACAAAACGCATCTCTTTTTCTAGTTGCTGAAACGTTTTTTCACTGACTACAATTCTAGCCGGCTTTCCCGGACTATTATCAATGGCTGCTTTAATTTTTCCAAGCATAAAAAAACCTCCTGTTTTAGATTAAACCAGAGAAATAACCATAATGAGATTGATAACGGCTAAAACTCCTGAAACATATGCTATACGTTTGCTCCTTCTCCAGAAAAACAGCACATTCGTTAATAAAACAAAACTGATGAAGGCATCAAATCCGCGCAGAACGATTTGGCTGAACAAAATGTTCGGTTCAAAAATAACAAATGCAACTGCACAAAGAATCATGAATGAAAAGACGAAAAGATACACTAATCATGCAAGATATGGACATGATCTTATTAGTTATTATATGATTTAATTGAAAAAAACATCATATGTTAGAGGTAAACGAAATGGATCAAAATCGTGAAAATCGCGAAAATACATTACCGGATATTACGAAAAATATTACCCTAGGGGCACCTATTCAGAAAGTCTGGGAAACGGTTTCCACTTCAGAAGGCATTGCCAAGTGGTTTATGCCCAATGATTTTCAGCTGAAAGAAGGACAAGAATTCCACTTACAATCACCGTTTGGGCCATCTCCTTGTAAAGTTTTGACTGTTCAAGTTCCCACTGAACTTTCATTTGAATGGGATACAGATGGATGGATCGTTACCTTTCAATTAGAAGACTTAGGAGAAAAGACAAGGTTTACCCTTATTCACGGCGGCTGGAAGGAGCCAAATGAAATGATCGGCAAAGCAAACGAGAAAAGCTCCATCATACGCGATAAGATGGATGGAGGCTGGACAAGCATTGTAAATGAACGGCTTCGTAAGACTGTCGAAGAATAGAAAAAGAGAGAGGTGTCTCTCTCTTTTGTTTTCAAAGGTTATACTTCACAGTTTGAGTCCATCAATCATAAAACGTAACTGTTTTAGATTTACCAGAGTAATCGGTAACAAAGAACTCGGCCTTGTTATTGCTCCCATCTACAAATTTTCCAATACTGCTAAAAGTGTGGCATTCTCCGGGAGAAAAATAGTTTGCCCCTACATAATCATCAGGATTGTCACCGGCATCATCCTCATATAAGTGCAGCGAGACAGAAAAAGGAGTGCTTCCTGAAAGGCAGACTCTAAAATCTCCTCCGCTCGAATATACCGTCGGACTTGAATAAGTATATGTGTAAGTCCCCAACTTATCCCACTCCCCAGCCCCAGCAGTTCCCGCTTGTTCTGCTTGTGCTGTTAATGGTAAAACCGCAGTGAATCCTAAAACAGACAGGAATCCAATTACCTTATTGAATCGTATCAACCAGATCTCTCCTCTCTTTCAATCATAGCAAGTCACAGTACTATCATTTCTTTGAATCTAATATGCCACCCATAATAGCCGATATGATCCCTATACCCCCGTGCCTTGTTCGCAAAAGCCATAGATACTGGCCAGCGTAAACAACATTGATCCAGATCACCTCTCCGCTTTTTTTACAAATGGCATTGGACATTATATTCGGCTGCAGCCATTTTATGAATCAACTCTTGTTCAAAATAAGCGCATTTCCATTTGAATCGTCATCTCTTATCATTTGTTTCGCAGGTTGTACTTCAATCAGGAGGAAAAAAACATGAAGTAAGCTTCACAAAAATACTCGTTATTTATTTGTAGGTTTTTTCGTATTTGGACCTGTTGGCCGTGCTGCCGGAAAAGCCTTATCAAGATGTAAACAAGCGGCCAGCGGACTGACTCAGGATGTAAGAAAAAGTGATTCAGAAAACAAAGAAGACAAACTAATATAAGATAAATGATTTGGGACGATAAAAAATCGGCTTTTTATGTTGATTTGTTTCTGTGTCATCTGCCTCTTTTTCTATGATTTGGACAGCCCTTTTT
>NZ_JAVAXX010000118.1:0-18270 GCF_042709275.1 Bacillus sp. LR_5
AATTAGTTGACATAATGTTGTTATTGTAAATATATAAAGGAGCGCTTTTTTTGCGCTCCTAAGTTCTTGCTTTTACACCGGATAAACCGGATGCTTTCGATTGGTAAATGTCATTTCCTTTGTCATGTATGCCTTGAGCCGTTTGGCCAGCTCATCACGCAGCGAATTGGCTGGGATAACAGCATCAATGATCATTTCTGAAGCCAGACGGTAGATATTGATGTCCTCTTTGTATTCCTCCCGTTTGCTGCTGATAAATGCGGCTCTCTCTTCTTCTGGCAGCTCGGCGATTTTTTTAGCGTAGACAGCGTTTACAGCGGCCTCAGGGCCCATGACGGCGATTTGGGCGGTTGGGAGCGCTAGACAGCAATCCGGTTCAAATGCCGGCCCTGCCATTGCATACAACCCCGCCCCGTAAGCTTTTCGGACAATGACAGAGAGTTTTGGAACAGTTGCCTCCGACATCGCAGAAATCATTTTCGCTCCGTGTCTGATAATCCCAGCCTGTTCTACTTTTGTGCCAATCATAAAACCGGGGATATCGGCTAAGAACAGCAATGGGATATGAAAAGCGTCACATAAGGTAATAAACTTAGCCGCTTTGTCTGCTGAATCGTGGAATAAGACGCCTCCTTTTACCTTCGGCTGGTTTGCAACAATGCCGACAGGCTGTCCGTGGATTCGTGCGAGGCCCGTCAATAATTCCGGTGCAAATAAGGCTTTGATCTCAAAAAATGAGTCTTCATCTATGACCCGCTCAATCAGCTCATGCATATCAAAAGGTGCGTTTTGATTTTGCGGAATGACGTCGGCAAGCGGAGTTTTGAAGTGTTTTGGCGGGCGTTTCTCATGAATGGGCGCTTTTTCTTGAAAATTTGCCGGAAAGTAAGACAAATAAGCCCGCGCCAGCTGTATGGCTTCTTCTTCAGTTTCTGCAAGAATATCTCCGCAGCCGGAGATTGAGCAATGCATACGGGCGCCACCCATTTCTTCAAGAGACACTTTTTCTCCAATAACCATTTCCGCCATCCTTGGCGAGCCTAAATACATGGAGGCGTTACCGTCTACCATAACGACGATATCACAGAAGGCCGGAATATAAGCGCCACCTGCCGCAGATGGTCCGAAAAGCAGACAGATTTGCGGAATGCGTCCCGATAATTTGACTTGATTGTAAAAAATTCTTCCTGCACCGCGTCTCCCTGGAAAGACATTGATTTGGTCGGTAATTCGGGCGCCTGCCGAATCGACTAAATAAATGAGCGGACAGTTTAATTTTTCCGCGGTTTCTTGAATTCTGATGATTTTTTCAACTGTTTTAGCTCCCCATGACCCCGCTTTCACTGTTGAATCATTCGCCATGACGCAAACGGTATGGCCGCCGATTTTGCCGATAGCGGTGACAACTCCGTCAGCGGGAAGCCCGTCTGACATACATTCCGCAAAAAAAGCGTCTTCTAGCTCAATGTCATCGTCAAAGAGAAGGGAAAGCCGCTCTCTGACAAAGAGCTTGCCTTTTTCCCGATTGCTTTGATGATACTTTTCCGCTCCGCCTTTTCGAATCCGTTCAGCCCGTTCTGTTCGTTCCTTTTCATAATCCATGAGCATTGCCTCCCTTTTATATTCCCTTGTATACGGCCCGTCTTTTTTCTTGAAAGGCCTGAAGCCCTTCTCTCCTGTCTTTTGTCGGGATGGTTTGTTCATACGCTTTTTGTTCAATCGCAAGGCCTGTAGCGAGATCTGTCTCCAATCCTTTATTGATTGCAAATTTAGCCTGACGGACAGCGATCGGCCCGTTGGCAGAAATGGCTGCGGCCAGTTCCTCTGCTTTGGGCATAAGGTCACAAGGAGCCGTGACATGCTCTACAAGGCCGATTTCTTTTGCTTCGTGTGCGGTCACGCGTCTGCCTGTATAAATGAATTCTTTTGCTTTTCCTCTGCCAATCAGCCGGGGCAGCCTTTGGGTCCCTCCAGCGCCCGGGATAATAGCTAACCCTGTTTCCGGAAGTCCCAGCACAGCTGATTCAGCTGCGATTCGAAGGTCGCATGCCAATGCCAATTCTAGTCCGCCGCCTAATGCGCTTCCATTTATCGCAGCTATGACCGGCTGCGGCAAGGCATCAAGTAAAGCCGCCGTTCTTTGAATGAGAGATACACTTTCCAGAACCTGATCTTCTTTCAGTTTTATCCGTTCCTTTAGGTCTGCCCCTGCACAAAACGCTTTTTCACCGGTGCCTGTGAGGATGACGCAACGGATGTTTGAGTTGAATTCAATTTCCTGAAGAATCATTTGCAGGTTTCTAAGCATTTCCGCTGAAAGAGCATTTGCTGCCTGAGGCCTGTTTAAGGTGATCAACGCCATATGTTCATTTTTAACAGTAAAAAGAATAGAGTCTCCCATTGTATGCGTCCTCCCTTTTATCAAGATGATTTAAACACCTGTAAATTTCTGCTCGGCAGCGGTTTGCCCATTTTTTCTTCTATCCATTTGGCCGCAGATAGCAGTTTTTCTAGCTTTACATTTGTTTTGATATCCATCTGTTCAAGCATGTACACGATATCCTCAGTTGCGGCGTTTCCTGATGAACCTGGCGCATATGGGCATCCCCCAAGCCCGCCTGCCGAGCCGTCGAACACCGTGATGCCCATTTGGAGTGCTGTGACCATGTTGGCCAGAGCGGTTCCTCTCGTATCATGAAAATGCAAGGCAATTTGATTAGCCGGGAATCGTGCCAAAAGAGCTTCAAGTACAGTTTCCACTTGGGCGGGATTAGCCGCTCCAATCGTATCTCCAAGCGAAAGTTCAGAAATCCCAAATTCAAATAGAGCTTCTGAAAGGCGAATGACTTGTTCAATGGGGACATCTTTTTCGTACGGACAGCCGAAAACAGTCGAGAGGTAGGCTCTTGTTGTGAGGTTTGCTTTTTGTGCGTCGTTGTTTACTTGTTTGAGTATATGAAGGGATTCAGAAGTGGATTTATTGATGTTTTTTCTGTTGTGCGTCTCGCTGGCTGACATAAAAACGCAAGCCTCGTTAATGCCTCCTTCAAGTGCATTCTCCAGTCCTCTTTGATTCGGGACAAGTGCCGCGTACGTTACCCCTTTTAAACGGTCGATGCCTTTTGCTACGTCGATAGCATCTCGAAGCGCCGGAATCCATTTCGGGTGAACGAAGGATGTGATTTCAATATACGAAAGCCCTGTCCGGGAAAGCTGGTTGATCCAGGTTATTTTATCCTCTGTTGCGATCCATACGGGCTCGTTTTGTAAGCCGTCACGCGGGCCGACTTCTTTGATTGTCACTTTTTTAGGATATGACATGGTCTTCCTCCAAATTATTGACTGGAATCGCTCAGTTCGAGCAGTACGTCTCCTTCATTTACAAAGTCGCCTTCCTTTTTTTTGACTTCTTTTACGATTCCGCTTCTATCTGCAACGATCGGGATTTCCATTTTCATCGATTCCAAAATGGCTACCTCCTGGCCCTTTTCGATTTGGTCGCCGGCTTTGACGTGGACTTTCCACAGGTTTCCTGCCATTTGTATGCTAACCGTCATGACAACTGCCTCCTTTATAGGTGTTGTTTCAAAAAGTCAGTCGTGACATCCCCTTCTTTAAATGCCTTTGTTGCCGCAGCCTGTATGAGAAGCGGAAGATTTGTTTTGATTCCCTCTACACGATAGTCGCGAAGCGCTGTCTCTAGTTTTTCAATTGCTTCTGTTCTGGTTTGGCCTTTGACAATCATCTTAGCGATCATCGGGTCATAAAAAGGGGTAACGGTGCTGTCTTTTGCTACCGCACATTCGTGTCTGACTCCTTTTTGGTCAGGAAGTGAAAACGCAGTGATCGTACCTGGTGACGGGAAGAAGGTCTTGGGATCTTCCGCGTATATTCGAACCTCTATCGCATGCCCGTTCCGTTGGATGTCTTTTTGGGAGAATGTGAGTGTATGGCCCGCAGCAATCCGCAGCTGCTGCTCAACTAAGTCCAGGCCTGTTATTTCTTCAGTCACGGGGTGTTCAACTTGCAGTCTCGTATTCATTTCGAGGAAATAAAAATTTTGCTTCTGGTCAACTATGAATTCGATGGTGCCTGCGTTCGTATAGCCGATTGCCTTTGCTGCTTTTACCGCTGTTTGCCCAATCTTCATTCTTAGTTCATCGTCTACAAATGGAGACGGTGCTTCTTCAATGACTTTTTGGTGGCGCCTCTGAACAGAGCAATCACGTTCAAACAGATGTACTGTATGGCCGTGTTGATCGGCCAAAAGCTGAACCTCGATGTGACGCGCATGTTCAATAACTTTTTCTATATACATCGACCCGTCACCGAAAAAATCTGCTGCGCGCTTTTTGTTTCCCTCGTACGCTTTTTTTAATGCTTCTTCATTTTCAACACGCTGCATTCCGATGCCCCCTCCGCCCGCTGAAGCTTTCAGCATGACAGGATAGCCGATTTGACCTGCGGTGCGGCAGGCTGCCTCTATATCTCCGAGGGATTCAGAAACGCCCGGCACCACAGGGACACCTGCAGCCTCCATTGCTTTTCGCGCTTCAATTTTGCTGCCCATCTTTGCGATGATATCAGGGGAAGGTCCGATAAACACGATGTTTTCTTGCTTGCAGCGTTCAGCGAACCGGCTGTTTTCTGATAACAATCCATATCCCGGGTGGATCGCGTCGGCTTTTGCTTTTTTCGCCGTCTTTATGATTCTCTCTATATTTAAATAACTTTCACTGACTCTCGATTCCCCGATCAAATATGCCTCTGTAGCGGCTTTTGTATGGGGCGCGTCCTTGTCTGCTTCTGAATAAACAGCGACCGTTTTAATGCCGAGACGGCTGCATGTTCGGATAATTCTCATTGCAATTTCTCCGCGGTTGGCGATCAGTACTTTTGTAAACATGATTTCACCTCATTGACTTGATGATAGGTTGAACATTTCAATCGTTTTTTCTCGCAGTTTATATTTTTGAATTTTGCCTGAGGCCGTCATCGGATAGTCATCCGTAAAAATAACATAACGCGGAATTTTGTGGCGGGCGATTTTCCCTTTGCAATAGGCTTTAAGCTCATCAGGTGAAACGCTTTTACCGTCTTTCAGTTTAAACCAGGCTGCAGCTTCCTCCCCGAATTTGGCGTCAGGCACACCAACGACCTGTACATCTAAAACAGCGGGATGCCGGTATAAAAATTCTTCAATTTCCCGCGGATAAATGTTCTCGCCGCCTCTGATGAGCATATCTTTTAATCTTCCGGTGATGCGGCAGTATCCGTCTTCATCCATGACAGCAAGATCTCCGGTAAACAGCCATCCGTCATGATTGATTGCTTTTCTGGTCGCATCTTTGTCTTTATAATAGCCTTTCATGACGTGATAGCCACGGGTGCACAGTTCTCCCTGCATGCCTCTTTGAACTTCTTGACATGTCCCAGGTTCTACAATTTTCACCTCAGTATGTGGCAGGGCACGGCCGGTAGTTTCGACTCTTCTTATGAAGGAATCATTTGCTCTCGTTTGTGTAATGACTGGCGAGGCTTCGGTTTGTCCATAGGCGATCGTAATGTCTTTCATGCCCATCCTTTCAATCACAGCTTTCATCACTTCACTTGGACAGGGAGAGCCGGCCATGATTCCTGTTCGGAGCGTCGATAGATCATATGCATCAAAATCCGGATGATGCAGCTCGGCGATAAACATGGTAGGCACACCATGGAGCGCTGTGCATTTCTCTTTTTCTACCGTTTTAAGGACGGTAACGGGATCAAATTCTTGCACGGGTATCATGGCTGCCCCGACGGATACACATGCCAAAACCCCAAGGACGCATCCAAAGCAGTGAAAAAACGGAACAGGGATGCACATGCGGTCTTGAGAGGTTAAAGCCATACATTCAGCGATATTAGCAGCGTTATTGATGACATTGAAATGGGTCAGCATCACGCCTTTTGGAAACCCTGTCGTTCCTGATGTGTATTGCATATTAATCACATCGTCTTTATCCAGGCTGTTCATTCTCTCTTCAAGCTCAGCATCTGTCACTGTTTTCGCCAATATCTCTGTATCGTCCCAATGATACATGCCAGGCAACCGTTTATTGCCAATATAGAGCAGCGTTTTTAAAAAGGGATAGCGTTCAGATTTCAGTTGGCCGGGCTTAGCTTCTTGCAGTTTTGGAATTAAACTGCTCACGATGTCTGGATAAGAAGTGCCCCTGTATGAATCCATGATAATAAGCGCGGCGGCATCCGATTGCTTTAACAAGTAGTCCAGTTCGTGTGCTTGATAATTGGTATTGACGGTTACGAGCACGGCTCCGATCTTCGCAGTTGCGAACTGGACGGCAAGCCATTCAGGGATATTAGAAGTCCATATGGCGACGTGGTCTCCTTTTCCAATCCCCATCCGCATGAGACCTTTAGCGGTTTGACGGCACAGACTGTCAAATTGAGCGTACGTATAGCGGATATTTCGGTCTGGATACACAACAGCATCTCGATCGGGATACGCATCAGCTGTTTGTTCCAGCAGCCTGCCGATTGTGGAATGGATGAGTTCAGCCATTCATTGTTCCTCCTTTCTTAATGATAGGAAAGCGTTTACATTTTTATTTTAAAAGCTGTCTGGCGATCACGAGACGCTGAATTTCAGATGTGCCTTCACCGATTTCCATTAATTTTGCGTCCCGCAGCATCCGTTCCACCCCATACTCTTTCATATAGCCTGAACCTCCATGGATTTGAATGGCTTGATTGCAAGCTCTTGTCGCCATTTCAGATGCGAATAGCTTGGCGTACGCCGCTTCTTTGGTGAACGGGTGGTTATGGTCTTTCAGCCAGGCGGCTTTTAACACCATTTGCCGTGCCAGATCAATTTCCATCGCCATGTCAGCAAGCTTAAATTGAATCGCTTGAAAGGAAGAAATCGGCTGTCCAAACTGCTTTCGTTCTTTCGCATATGCCAATGATGCATCAAGGGCCGCTTGGGCAATGCCGACTGCAAGAGCAGCGATGGAGATTCGACCTCCGTCCAGCGTATATAGAAACTGTTTAAACCCTTTTGTTGGATCGCCAAGTAAGTTGGCCGCAGGCACTCTTACATCCTCAAGCAAAATTTCCGCTGTATTCGAACCGCGGACGCCCATTTTATCGTACGGGCTCGTAATCGTAAGTCCTGGTGTGTCAGTTGGCACGATTAATGCGGAGATGATGTTTTTTCCGTCTTTGTTTTTGCCTGTTACGGCGGTTACAATAACTGTGCGTGCGTAGCTTGCATTAGTGATCCAGCACTTTTCGCCGTTGATTACATACTCGTCACCATTTGAAATCGCTTTTGTTTGAGTGCCTCCTGCATCTGAGCCGGCATTTGGCTCCGTCAGGCCGAATGATCCGAGTGCTGTGCCTGAAGCCAGCGGCGTCAAATGCGTCTGTTTTTGCTCTTCTGTTCCGAAGTAGTAAAGGGGGCTTGCGCCTAGCGAGACCGCTGCAGCATAGCTTAATCCAGTACTGCCGCAGGCTTTGCCGACTTCTTCAACCGCTAAGGCATATGAAATCGTATCACCGCCAGATCCGCCGTATTCTTCTGGAAATGGAATACCCATCAGGCCGAGTTCACCCATTTTTTCAAATGTTTGCATCGGGAACTCGCCTGTTTGATCTACATGTTCAGCGTGAGGAGCAATTTCTTTTTTCGCAAAATCTTTTACCATTTCACGCACCATTTGTTGTTCTTTTGTCAGCTCAAAATTCACATCGTTTCCTCCTTCACATCTTTGTAACATCCTATTAGGCGAGTTCTATAATCATTCCCTGACAAGAAAAGTCTGAAAATTAAAACTGAGTCATTTTTTATGTGATAATTTCAGCGGAATGAGCAAATACATGCAGTAGGCGCATACCATCCATATCGCAAACGCAATAACTTGGCCCTTTGATAAAGCCGGGAGGATGAGGGGATGATTCCAAAGGGAAATCGTATCAATCAATAAACCGACCGCTGATCCCCATATACCTAGCTTGATCACCGCGAACTGTGATTGATCGAGTTTTTGATAGAGAAAGAACACAAGGCATAAAACAAGAGCGGTGTCCGCTCCCAAGAGAAGAAAGTTCGGCAAAAAGGCCTCTTCAGCCGGATCAGTCAACACAGCATCTTCGAACAGCACAAAAAATAATGTGGCACCTAACCAGACGAGAAATGAAAACGAAAAACACGTCCTGTACGTGTTTCTCTTCGATTTTACTTAGTACTAGTTTCTCAGATTCCAATAATGGAAAATGTCCAAACACCGCCTACAGCGGCTTACTATCGTTTCCTGTCTCCAAAATCACTTTTTAAAAAAAGACGACTTAGAAAGCCGTCCTTCTCATTTCTTATTTTGTTGTTCGTTTGGAAGCCTTGCTTTCGTTATGAAGCCGGTCTGCTGAAGTGACATAATACGTATATTTCTTGTTAGGATCTGCCGTGTTATCTAAGAAGGTTTGCTGCTCATGTGTTTTTCTTTGCGTTGCCAGCAATGTTCTCTGCTTTTTCCCTTCGGCTCTGTATATCGCATAATAGGCTGTTTCTTTCGTTTTTAGATTTGATGGGTGATCTTTAATCTGCAGAAGATTGCCGTTTTTGTCTTCGGTGACTTTCGTAAGCTTCGGTTTTTTTGGGGCGGTATTGTCAAGCCAAGGCATTTGCGGAACCAGTGCCGGCTTGCTGTAAAGATCGGCGATAAGCCTGTCTTTGATGCCAAGCGGATTTTTGTTGAGGTCCTTGAGGCTGAAATGCATGCTTCCTTTCACCAGTTCAAGCTGGCGGTTCAAAGTGATTTGCCGCACATATTCCTCAGGGTCGGACCAAGGCGGATCAAAATTGTTATTGATTTTATATGCTGCCTGGCCAATATATAAGTGAACAGGCCTATTTTTGACTTCATTGCTCCACCAATCAGCCAGCACGTAGTAAGCCGCTGCGTTAAAGCCGATACTCCAATAAATTTGCGGAGCAATATAATCGACGTCGCCTTCTTGGATCCAATGCCTTGTGTCTGCATATAGATCGTCATAATTTCTGACGCCTGCTTTTGTATTCGATCCGGTCGGGTCATCTGCGGCGTTTCTCCATACTCCAAAGGGACTGATGCCGAATTTGACATACGGTTTTGCAGCTTTAATTGTTTGGTTGATTTGTTTGACAAGCTGGTTCACATTGTCCCGCCGCCAGTCATCGATATTAGAAAAAACGTCTTTTCCGTATTGTTCGTACTGTGCTTGATCAGGAAATTCCTGTCCCGCTATTTTATAAGGGTAAAAATAATCATCCATATGAACAGCATCGATATCATAATGTTTTACGACTTCTTCAATGCCTTTGACGATAAAATCTCTCGCTTCTGGAATGCCTGGATGATAATACAGCTGGTTTCCATAGGCGGCAACCCAATCTGGATGTTTTCTTGCCGGGTGATCCTCAGACAATTTATTAAGATCTGTATGATTCATTGTAATACGGTAAGGATTAAACCACGCGTGAAATTCCAAATTTCGTTTATGGGTTTCTTCAATTATAAATGCAAGAGGATCATAGCCCGGGTCCTTCCCTTGGACACCGGTTAAGTATTCCGACCAAGGCCCGTAAGCTGACGGATAAAAGGCATCAGCCGTCGGTTTAATCTGAACAATAACGGCATTCATTCCCATTTTCTGCACATCGTCCAGCAGTTTGATATACTCCTGTTTTTGCTCTTTCACAGATAACCCTTTTTTGGACGGCCAATCAATATTTAATACGGAAGCAATCCATACGGCTCTCAGCTCCCTGTCAGACTGCGCATTGGCCATAAACGGAACGGAAATGACAAACGTTCCGATGATCAAGCTGACAAGGAAACGGACAATCGACTTTTGGCAAACCTTCATTCTGTTTCTTCTCCCCCATTACATCACTTTCACTATTCGCTATTACGGTATTCCCGGGCTATAAAAGGGTGATTAACAGAATGTCTATCTCACTAAATAAACGAAAAAAGTCCTAAAGCATGTTGTGAACCGCTTTTAGGACTTTTTATCATTCATCATGGTTTGCAGACTTTTTAACACATCAATAAGTTTTACGCCGACACCGACAGCCGTTTCAAGGATCGCTTGTGCTCCGGCAATGGCTAAAATAAAGATCAGCGGTATTGCAATACGAGGCAAAAAAAGATAGCCAAGTCCGATCAAGATGGCACACCAAACACCGGCACACCAGTAGCAATTGAGCATGTATCCAAAGTTAGAAGCCGGCACGCTTTTTTCATCTACATGCCCGTTTTGATCAACAATCCTTTTCTTTTTCATAAAAGGTTTTCGGATAAATTCTGTGATTTTGTCGAATACAATCAAATGTGTCAGCCTGTAACTGGCTAGAATCAGCATGATAAACGTAAGAAAAGATAAATGCTCCATGACAAGCCTCCAAGAAAAAGGATGATGTTATCATTCCCTAGTGTCATCGATCCATTCTTTGATACAAAAAGAAGCGGACAGAGAATGCCTCTGTCCGCGAATCCGCTCTATTGTTTGTGCGGGATTGCTTTATTTGAAGTGATCTTTTCTAAAATGTCGAGGATGATGTCAGCATTCTTTTCAGCATATGTTCCTTCCAGCATGTCTTTATGAGCGCCAAAACCCGTGTACTCACTATAGTTTCCGCAGGCGCCTTCCCATTTCGTTAAGCCTGTATTCTTGCTGGTTTCGGGATGGATTCCAGCTTCGATGAAATGAATGCTTGCTTTGATGTGCCCTTCATTCAGCAATTGTGCCCAATATTCCTGATAGTTTCTTTTTTTCTTCATCACCTTTTCTCTGACTGCTTCAGGCAGATATGCTGCAGATTCGTCATTACCGGTATCGATAGGCAAAGGCTGTTCTTTTAGATAAGCGTCCACGATAATGAAGTCGCTGACTTCTAATCCTTTGCGCTCCATAGCCTGTGCCACTTCAAAAGCCAGGTTTCCGCCTGCAGAGTAGCCTAATAAAACGTATGGGCCCTCAGGCTGTATGTCCGTCATGCAATTAACATATTGTTCAATGCGGGTGTCTTGTTCAATAAAGTGAAACCCGTATACGGCTGCCTTCTCATTCAGCAATAAAGCAAGGTCTTTGAAATAAATGCCAAATCCCGATATCGGCGGGAAGCAGAAAAGATTTTGCGCGCCGTGCTGGTTCAGTTTGATCACATGCTGTTCATCTGCCGCTCTCAGCTGTTTAGAATAAAGTTTTTCGGCAAGCTGAGCGATTGTCGGATGTTCGAACAAGAAATCAATCGGTATATCAATGTTCTGCTGATGTTTTAGTGTATGTATGACTTGCAGTGCTTTTAGTGAATGTCCGCCAATAGCAAAGAAGTCATCATCAATACTGATTGTGTTAACACCGAGGACTTGCTTCCAAATGTTCGCCAATTCTTCTTCAACCAAGTTTCTTGGCAATATGATGTTCTGTCGTTTGGCAGGCTTATTTTCTGGAATAGGCAGCGCGCTGCGGTCTATTTTTCCGTTTCCGGTAAGCGGCATCCGCTCCACACGCACCCAGTGCTGCGGGATCATATAGTCTGGAAGCACACGCGCCAAATCGGCGCGAAAATCCGTATCTGTTTTTTTGTGATCACCGACGTAATGAGTGTACAGCTGCGCCTCTCCATCTTTTTCTCTCAATGTCACTGCTGCTTCTTGAACGCCTTCCATTTCTAACAGGCGCGCTTCTATTTCGGCAGGCTCAATTCGTTTTCCGCGGATTTTCATTTGCCTGTCAATTCTGCTGATGTATTCTAAGTTTCCATCAGGCAGCCAGCGCGCCAAATCACCGGTACGGTATATTCTTTCTCCAGGCAAGAAAGGATGAGGAGAAAAAAGAGCATTTGTCAGGTCATCTCTGTTCAAATAGCCTTTAGCGACACCATCACCGCCAACACAAAGCTCGCCGGGAACGCCTATTGGCAAAAGACGTCCTTTTGTATCTAAGATGTAAGCGGTGCTATTGCTGATTGGTTTTCCAATCGGAATCGGCCCCGCATAGTCTCTCTTCATTTCAAAAAAGGTTGAAAAAGTCGTGTTTTCCGTAGGCCCGTAAATATTATGAAGCGCGAGATCTGGACAGGCGTGTCTGACAGCATTCATCAGAGCAGGAGAGAGTGCTTCTCCTCCGACATATAACGTATGGAGTCCGCGAAACATGTCAGCTCGTACCTGTGCCAGCTGATTAAAAAGAGCTGTCGTTAAAAATAGCACTGTGATGTCATTTTCAAGCAAATACGCTCCAAACCGATCAGGTGTCAGCATTGTCGATTTATCAATGATATGAAGGCTTGCGCCATTTAAAAGTGCCTCGAACATTTCAAAGGTGACGGCGTCAAAGCTGATAGATCCAGTCATAATAAACCGGTCATCACCGGACGCAGACGTGTAATTGCTGTTGCTGACAAGGGACACGACATTGCGATTCGTGATCATGACCCCTTTCGGCCGGCCTGTTGATCCTGAGGTATACATGATATATGCAAGATCATCTGGACTGGAGCTGCTGTTGATAGGAAAATGATTCTCTTCCATCAATGCCTGCGCATCTGCAATCATACATGTTCCTGAGAACGCAGCATTTTGCTCCAGCCCCTTTTGAACAATCAGCATTTTTGCTTGCGTTTCCTCAAGCATAAAGCTGACTCGTTCAGGCGGAAGCTCCGCATCAAGCGGGAGGTATGCTCCCCCTGCTTTTAATACGGCAAGCACACTGATCATGAATTCGGGAGAATGTGCAGCCAATATTCCGGCTGTCTCGTTTTTCCGAAATCCCTTTTGAATTAACTCTCTGGCGAGCGCATTAGAGCGTTTATCAAGCTCTTTATACGAAATAGACATATTGCCATACACAAGTGCGGTATGGTCTGGCGTCTTTTCTGCTTGTTCGCGAAATAAATCGATAATTGTATGATTCTTTGGATACTCCGTTTTTGTATTGTTGAACTGTGTGACAATCTGCTCTTTTTCTGTTGCATCAAGAAAAGAAAAATCAGCAATTGGCATATGAGGGTGCTGTGCAGCTGTGCTAAGCGCTTGCGTAAATTGCCTCTTGATACAGCTGATCCAGGCAGCATCGTAAACGAATGCATTATAGCTGAACTTGATGACAAGCTCTTCGCCGGGAGCAACGACAAGATTAAAGTTATATCCTGATTGCTCGGATACTTGAACTTGATCGATTTGCAGCGGTGAATCGGTTTGATCAGCGGAATCGGCGATTTTCTGCTGTAACGGATAGTTTTCAAAGACGATAATGTGATCAATCAGTTCCTGTTTTAATGCGGTGTTTGCCTGAATATCAAATAAAGGCTGGCAGGTAAACGGCTCAGCTTCCAGCATTTCTTTCTGGCAGCGTATGAGCAGTTCTTGAAACGTTTCGTCTTGATGTGTTTTAATGCGAATCGGTATGGTATTGATAAACAACCCTATCATTTGCTCCACGCCCAGGATTTCTGACGGTCTTCCTGATACAACTGCGCCAAACACAACGTCGTCTGTGCGGTTATATTGCTGCAGCATCACACCCCAGACAGCCTGAATAAGGGTAGCGAGCGTGACGCCGTGTTGTTTGGCAGTCTCTTTCAGCTTGTCTGTCAGTGGTTTATTTAATGAAAATATCAAATCTTCACGGTGATAACCTTCTTTTGTTTCTTTATCAGACACACGAGGCAGAGGTGATGGAGTGCTGTAGTTTTTTAAATAGGTATCCCAGTAGGCCGCTGCTTTTTCTTTGTCTCGGTTTGTCAGCCAGGAAATATAGGTGCTGTACGGCCGGACAGGGTCTAATGAAAGCGGTTTTCCTGCATGAATCGATTGATAAATTTGCATAAATTCCTGCATAACAATACCTAGGCACCATCCGTCCATTAAAATATGATGGTGACTCCAAAGACAGACATGCTCATCTTCAGCTGTTTTGAACAGAGAAATCCGCATCAGCATGTCTTTTTGCAGATCAAAGCCTTTTTGCTTGTCCTTCTCTTTAAAGCGTTCAATATACTCATTCTGGTCGTTTGTTGGCAGATGGGAAATGTCTTCGCTGTACAAATGGAATTCACGTTCTGTCATCACGACTTGCCGAGGTCCCGACAAATGCGGGACGTGCGGCAAAAACACGGTTCTGAAAATATCATGGCGGTCGATAATGGCTTGAATGCTGCGCTGAAACCATTTATAGCTGAGGCTTCCTTTAATGGTGAAGAGCGACTGCTCAACGTATGCCCCCTCCTCTTTACGGAGGAAGGAATGAAAGAGCATTCCCTCCTGCATGTGACTCAGAGGATAAATGTTCTTGATTTTTTTAATGGTATCCATAGTGTCTGCACCTTTCTTCACGGTTTCATTAGTGAAAACTGAGCATATCAGCAATCTCTTGCAGCGCGTCCTCGGTCAGTTCTTGATCATCATAATCGCTGATCGTCTTTTCTGTTTCGCTTTTGTTCTGGCAGTGTTCGATCAGCTGTAATAAAAATTGACGGCATGTTTCGCTAAGCTGTTCGATGGTTTTGCGCTGAAAGCGGGCATTGTCATAAGTCATATTGACAGTCAATTTTCCTTCTGCAGCGATTGCGCTGATATCCAGCGACTGTTCACGGTTCCATGTTGTGCTGATATCACCTCCGGCACCAAGCGGAGAGAATGAGAAGGCGTCCTCCTCAGGTACTTCAGCTGAGCGGCCGCTTTCAAATTGACCAAGATAATTAAAGCTGATTTCTGGTGCACCTGTGAAATTGATGTCTTTTTTGCCAGGCGGCGTCAAATATTTGATGACACCGTAGCCGAATCCTTTGTCAGGTACACGTCTCAGTGTATCTTTTGTTGTTTTTAGCACATGAACCATGTATTCTTCCGAATCTGGCAAGTCTGCGTTCAATTTAACCAATAACGGATAAATGGCGGTAAACCATCCAACCGTCCGGCTCACATCTATTCCTTCTAATACATCCTCTCGCCCGTGGCCCTCTAATGATAGTTTGAAGGCGGATTGATTGGTCCAATGGCGCAGCGCAAGAATGACAGAAGCGAGCAGCATGTCCTGCGTATCAGTGTTATATGCGCTGTTGGCGTCTTTTAAGAGTGCTGCTGTCTCTTTCTCGTTTAAGGTAAACGAAATCGTGGACCGTTGTCCCTCGTGTGCTCTAGTTCCATCGATGTGATCAAAAGGCAATGCCTCTGTTTTATACTCTTCGGCTTCGCGCCAATACTTGAGCTGTTTCATTAGCTGCTGGCTTTCAGCGTAGTCAGAGAGCTTTTTCGTATACGCTTTAAATGAGCTTGTTTTAGGCGGCAGTTTGATATCCTCCCCGCCAGCAGCTTGGCGATACCCTAAAGCCAAATCTTCAAGCAGAACCCGCCATGAGATGCCGTCAACGACGAGGTGATGAGCAGATAAAAATAAGAAATCACCGTCAATTGTGTGGAAAAGACCGGCTTGCAGCAGCGGACCATTCTTCAAATCCATTTTCTGCTGAATATCAAGTACATGGCGTTTGATAAGAGGTTCATACGGTCTATTTCCATCAGTGCATAGATCAATCATCTGAAGGCCGTACAACGCGTCGTCCGAATGACTGAGCGGCCGATTATATTGATCCCACTTTCCTTGTTCATTCTGTGTAAACACCATTCGCAGCGCATCATGATGACACGTTATTGCTTTTAACGTTTTTCGCAGTGCGTCTTCTTGTACAGAGGTGCTTCGATGCAGCATTACGGACTGATTAAAATGGTGTTTTTCTTTTATATCTTGAGAAAGAAACCATTTTTGAACAGGCGACCATTGTACGTCTCCCTCAACCGCAGCTTGGCTGGAACTTGTATCTGAATCACGGATATAAGCTGCCAATTCTTGAATGGTCGGATGGCTAAACAAATCTTTCACTGCCATTTGCTTGCCTATCCGGTGAAGCCGCGCAGATACCTGTAACGCTTTGATTGAATCTCCGCCAAGTTCAAAGAACGAATCAGCTGTTCCGATCTTTTCTGCCCCCAGTACTTCTTTCCATATATCTGCCAGTATTTGCTCCATTTTGCTGGCTGGCGGGAGGAATGGACGTTCACCTTCGTGGTTGTATACAGGTTTTGGAAGTGCTCCGCGATCCAGCTTGCCGTTTGGTGACAATGGAAGTGAGTCCAGTTTTTCAATAAACGTAGGGTGCATAAACACCGGCAGCTTGTTTTGTAATTCTGAGCGTACAGCATTTGTGCTCAACTCTGGTTTTGTCACCACATAAGCGCTTAATTCGGTTTGTCCTGACGCTGTTTCATGAGCAACTACTGCGGCGTCTTTTACACCATTTATACACCGGATGACCGATTCAATTTCTTTCGTTTCTACACGGTATCCTCTGATTTTGACTTGATCATCGATTCTTCCGAGATATTCGAGTGTACCGTCGGCCATCCATCTGGCGGCGTCTCCTGTTCGGTACATTCGTGTTTCGGGTTTAAATGGATTCTGCGTGAATGCTCTCTCTGTCAGTTCTGGAAGATTGACGTACCCTCTTGCAAGCCCTGTTCCTGCTATACAAAGCTCTCCCGCAACACCGATTGGCTGAAGCTGATGATTGCTATTTAAAATCAGCACTTGAGTTCCGTCAATCGGCTGGCCGATGCTTACGTATGCCTGCTTTTCCATATGTCTCATGACGGTAGTCGCCACGCTGTTTTCTGTCGGTCCATATTCGTTGGCGAGTTCGGTATGCGGACATATAGCTAAGCTGCGGGCGATCAATTCGCGGTCAGCCGCTTCTCCCGCCAGTGTGACGACTCTAAGCGTCTTTACATCTTCCGGCTGCACTACGTCCAAAAGCGCTCGATATAAAACAGGCACAATAATCATATGTGTAATCCGTTGACGAGACAGCTGATGCTTAATGGCCAGAATATCCTTCGCTTCCTCTTCATGAAGCAAAACGGCTTTTGCACCTGACAAAAGCGGTGTAAACATACTAGTTATAAAGCCGTCAAATGAGAAAGAAAAGAGCTGCAGAATGGTATCTGTCTCGTTGAATGCATAAGCGTTTCGCCGCCACTGTAGAGTGTTGGCAATCCCTTTATGCTCGACCATTACCCCTTTTGGACGGCCCGTCGTTCCAGAGGTATAAATGATATAAGCCAAATGATGGGCAGACGACATTTGCGGCAGCGGCGATTTGTCGTCTTCCTCTACGCTTTCTATCGTCAAGATCTCTCCTTCAAAGTCAGCAAGTACTCCCCGATCCGCTTCATTTATTGTCATCAGCAGTTTCGTTCCGCTGTCGCTAAGGATATAGCGTTTGCGTTCTGTCGGGTATTCAGGATCAATGGGAACGTAACAGCCGCCTGCTTTCCACACACCAAGTATGGCTGCTATCATACTGAACGAACGATGCATCATGATGCCTACTGGTGTGTCCGGCTTAACACCTCTGTTGCGCAATGCACGTGCGATTCCATTGGACCACTCGTCCAACTCTTGATACGTCAGTGTTTTGTCTCCGCTGACAAGTGCAGAAGCTTTTGGTGTTCGTGCAGCTTGCTGCTCAAACAATTGACTGATTGTTTGAACTCCGTATTGATTCGCTTGCCCGGTGTTAAACTCATTAAGCAGCTGGTGCCGCTCTTCTTTGGTCAGGATGTCGATATGGTTGAGTGTCACCTCCGGGTTTTTACCAATGATGCTAAGTACATTTGTTAAATGCGATGCCCAGCGTTCAATGGTGGTTTTCTCGAACAATGCGGTTGAATATTCAAAAAGGAAATGAATGTTTCCGTCGCCCTCAGATGCCTGTAGTGTCAAATCGAATTTAGAAACGAGATGAGAAACTTGTGCCGGCTTCATTTGCAAATCATGAAGATACAATGGCTCGTAATCATTATTTTGA
This sequence comes from Bacillus sp. LR_5, assembly GCF_042709275.1. Classification (NCBI taxonomy): domain Bacteria; kingdom Bacillati; phylum Bacillota; class Bacilli; order Caryophanales; family Bacillaceae; genus Bacillus; species Bacillus sp. LR_5. The sequence goes on from NZ_JAVAXX010000118.1 coordinate 17,912, forward strand.
ACAACTAACATCGCGTCAAACACTGGGTTCCGGCTCATATCTCGTGTCAATTCAAGCTTATCAACAAGCTCTTCGAACGGGTAATCCTGGTGCTCAAAGGCTTCCAATGCTGTCTCACGCACTTCCTGCAAATACTGTACAAACGGCTTCCCGCCCTCCGGGCGCGTCCGAAGCGCCAGCGTGTTCACAAACATGCCGAGTATCGGCTCAAGATCCTTGTGCGGCCGGCCGGCGATTGGCGAGCCGACGATGATATCTTCCTGTCCGCTTAAGCGTGACAAGAACGCGGTGTAAGCCGCAAGGAGCACCATGTACAGTGTGCTTCCGTTTTCTCGTGCCAGCTTGTGAAGGCCTGATGC
>NZ_JAVAXX010000119.1:0-18106 GCF_042709275.1 Bacillus sp. LR_5
GATTTCTTACAATGATTCCTTCCTTATGCCTATCTTTATATATTTCGGTTTTTGTAAGTATTTTTTGCACTTGGAAGTTTATAAAAAAAGCTTATCGGACAGTGCCGATAAGCTTTTTATTTCATATTAACCGCCAATATAAGACATTTCCACTTTCTTTTTGCCTGATGCTTTTGATAGAGTACGATCGACCGAATACTGATCGAACCGATTTTTCCATACGGTGCCGATCATCTCTGACAGTTCGTCATCACTTAATTCCTGACGAACTGGCCCTCTAAGGTCAAATCCGCTTGAAGCGAATAAGCAGGTAAACAGCTCCCCTCTCGCAGAAAGACGGGCCCTGTTGCATGATCCGCAAAATGCATCAGATACAGATGATATGACGCCGATTTCTCCAGATCCGTCCAAGTAGCGGAATCTGGAAGCCACTTCGCCTTTATAATTCGGCGCTATTGGTTCAACCGGCATGTGTCCATTGATCAAATCAATGATTTCCGCCTTTGTCATGACGTCCTTCTTTTCCCATTGGTTGGTGTTGCCCACGTCCATAAATTCGATGAATCTCAGGATATGGCCTTTTTCTTTAAAATAACGGGCCATAGGCAGTATATCTTTTTCATTGACGCCCTTTTGGACGACCATGTTGATTTTAACACCGAGCCCCGCTTGCTTCGCCGCTTCAATGCCTTCCAGCACCTTGCTGACAGAAACCCCGCGCCCGTTTATCTTTTTAAAACGCTCGTCCTCTAAGGAATCAAGGCTGATCGTGACCCGTTTCAGCCCTGCTTCCTTGAGCTTCTCCGCATAAACAGGCAGCAGTGATCCGTTTGTCGTCATCGCAATATCATGGACACCCGGAATGCGGGCCAGTTTTTTGATTAATTCCGGCATATCCTTTCTCATGAGGGGCTCTCCGCCGGTTAAGCGGATTTTTTCAACACCGAACCTTGTGACAAATAGCGTCGCAAGCCGTTCCAGCTCTTCAAACGAAAGCAGCTCCTCTTTCTTTAAAAAAGGATAATCCGGGCCGAATAATTCGGCGGGCATACAGTACGTGCATCGGAAGTTGCAGCGGTCTGTAACAGAAATGCGAAGGTCTCTCAGCGGTCTGTTCCTCTTATCCAACATCTGACGCGATTCTGTAATCATAGCTACAGCCCCTTCCTATCCCCTGATTCTCTCAGGGTGTGTATATACATTAAATGATCCGTTTCTGACAAATCCGATCGCTGTGATATTTAATTCTTCCGCCATTTGAATCGCAAGCTCCGTCGGGGCCGATTTGGAAATGACGATCGACACGCCGATTTTTGCCGCTTTCAACAGGACTTCTGATGAGATTCTTCCGCTGAACACAATCAGTTTGTCGCGGACGGACATCCCGTTCAGAAGGCAGTGTCCGTATAATTTATCAAGCGCGTTGTGCCGGCCGATATCTGTGCGCATTAACAGCAGTTTCTCTGTGTCGCAAAGCGCCGCATTATGAACGCCTCCCGTATCCTGAAACGTTCCGCTCCCTTGTTGCATGTCTTTCATAAGCGCCAGACATGCTTCAGGCGATATCTTGATTTGGCTGACAGCCGTTTTGGCGGTTTTGACATCCTGCTGAAAATAAAAATGGCGGCCCTTTCCGCAGCATGAGCCGATCACCCGTTTCGTATAATCCTTTTGATCCAATGTATCAGGATGAACAAGATCGACATAAACAAAACCGAGACTTTCATCTATTGTAAACCTTTTAATCTCTTTTTGAAATCGTATAACACCCTCTGATGCGAGAAATCCAATGACAAGCTCTTTGATATGCTCCGGCGTACAAACGAGCGTCACAAATTCACTTCCGTTCAGTATCACTGTCAAAGGGTATTCCGTCACCATCCGGTCTTCTATTTTGCTTATTTCCCCTTGTTCATAGCGCCATACATCCCTGACCGCAGTTACTTTATCGTTCAATGTCTCTTCCCCTCCGCAATGTTCCTGCCTTTATATTTTTTCACACTCCTCGGATTTTGTCGAATTCTGAGACACAAAAAGAGCCCTCTATATAAAGGGCTTTCACAGGATGTGATGACGGCGGTGTTTAGGCAGGACGCCTAAGCATTTAGCCGCCGTTCCTTTTATAACACGTGAGCACCAATGTGCATTGATAACGAACGCGGGGTTTGTCGACACGCTGAGAGCCCTCTATATAAAGGACTCTATGTTTGATTATGCTGATTTTTTTTCAGGATCGTAAACAGCACAATAGCTGCGATCAAAGTGAGCATGCTGACAAAAAAGAAGGCTGCCAGTTTTAGAAAAACACCGAGCAATATGAATGCCACGGCGGCAATAAGAAAAATCATTCCTAATAATTTCATATGTTCAACCCCTTTTAAGGGTATCATTCCCGCCCAAGCTGTTTTTAAACCAATTAAAAAAGGCGCCTGGGGGAGCGCCTAATCGTTAGGTTCTTTACTCAGTAAATTTTTGTGCTTCTTTTTCCCAAGCCTGTTCGAACTCATCCGCACTGTTCGCTGAAATATATTCTCCGCCGCCAGCAACAGCCGCTTGTTTCATCTCTTCATTACCTTTGATATCAAAGTTGAAGCCAATGATGTTTACAATGGTATCCACATTCGATTCACGAAGCTTTTCAATTTCCGCTGCGGGGTCTCCGCCGCACGTTTCTTCACCGTCAGTGATTAAATACACCACGTTTTTCCCATCAGCGTCAAATGCTTCAAATTCTTTTCTTGTATCTGAAAGTGCTTTGGCAATCGGTGTCCAGCCAGTCGGGTTGATCTCACTCAATGAATTATCAAACAGCGATCCTTCATATGGATGAAGGCCGTAAATGGTTTCCGTCGTGCTGCATGAAAGAGCTTTGCCGGACAATTTATTGTTTCCAGCATGTCCGAAAACGCGAAGCATGAGATTTGTATCCTTCGGAAGAAGCTCGGCAAAAGACTTTACTGATTTTTTGGCAATGTCTATTTTGCGCTCTCCCCCTGTTTTTTGAATCATACTTCCGCTTCCATCAAACAAAACAGCTACATTTGTGTCAGCCTGTTTCTCAGCGGCAAAAGACGGAGACGCAAAGGAGACAGTCAGCAACCCAATGATACCGGCAGCCAGCAATTTTTTCATATTATTCTTCCTTTCTTTATCATATTTTCCAACTATAGTTGGATTCCTCTTTATGCTAGAATATGAAAATGCAAAAAGATATAGGGCAAGCTGCCTTTTGTGCCGCTTTCACTTTGTATTCAAAATCGCTTGAAATGCCGATGATATTTAGCCTTTTTCGCCCAGAAAGCATATACAGTTTGTGACATCATTCATTCTTTTTTCGCCTGGATCATCACAGAAAAACGGAAATCTGCTACTATGCTACAGGCTGACACCTGATTACTTTTGAACATTATGTTACATACAAAAAAGAGGCTGACCACTATCAGCCTCTTTTTTCTTATTTAGATAGCATCAATGATTGCTGAGTGAAGATTTTCTCAACATCTTTTTGAGTATAAGCAGGGAAGTATTCACCGCCGCCTACTTTCGCAATTGCGTTCAGCTGGCCTTTGTATCCCTCTTTATAATCAAAACCGATCACATTAACAGTGATATTGTCTTTATGCAGTTCTTTTGCTGTTTTAATTGGATTTCCTCCGCACGTTTCCTCACCGTCTGTCAACAGATACACTACTTTTTCCCCTTTAGTATCAAGCTGGTCGAAAGAAGATTTCGCCTCGTTCAGCGCTTTGGCAATTGGCGTCCAGCCAGTCGGCCCAATTGCATTGAGAGAATTGAGGAAGCTTTGCTCGTTAAAGCTTTGGAAGCCGTATACGTTACGGATGGATTCACAAGATTGAACCTTTCCGGAATTTTTATTGTTTCCTTCTGAACCAAACACACTCATTTTCACCTGAGTTCCTTCCGGCAGTGAGCTTGCAAACTTAGAAATTTCTTTTTTAGCCGAATTAAATTTAGATACACCGTCTATTCTTTTCGCCATACTTCCGCTGGCATCAAGCAAGACTGCCACGTTTGCCGGAGCTTCAGCCTCCGGTTCTTTCTTTTCAGCCGCAAAAGCAGGTGAAGTTAATCCAAATAGCAATCCTGTCATCATGATCAGTGAAAATCTTTTCTTCATGTTCGTACCCCTTTACAAGTTTGTTTCTGCGTGCAGATGTTCAACGCTGAACATAACTTATCGTAATCGACAAAAACAGAGAAATAAATAGGGCGGGCTTCCCCATTGCTGTTGTTTACTTTTGCATAGAAACCTTTGTTTTTATTAGTGATTTCCGCCTAACACTACTATGAAAAAAGAAGATTGTCGGCCTTTCGGCTTTCGTTATATGAGTCTGTCGAAGTCTGTCGATACATGTGGATTACTTTACCACAATCTCAAAGTCATAAATCAGGAAAAAGGGCCTTGTCGCTCTAAAGACTGTCAGGAGCTTCTCTAAACAGTTTTAACCGCTCTTAGATAAAAAGACATTCAGGAACAGAAAAAGACGCTCAATGAGCGTCTTTTTTACTTCTTCGCCATATATTTATTCAAAAACGAATCTGCATCTGAAATTTGTGTGCCTTGGTAATAATACTTCACAATTTGATCAACCGTTTTGCCTTCTTTCGCCATAAAATTCGCGCCATATTGGCTCATCCCGACACCGTGGCCAAATCCTTTCGTCGTGACTGTAATCGTGTCTCCGTTTCGCTCCCATACAAAATCGGCTGAATTGAGGCCCAGCTTTTCACGGATGTCTCTACCTTTCAGCGTCTTGCCGTTAATAACGGCTGTTGCGACCTGGTGGCCCGGCGTCTCTCCGGTAATCTTTCCGACTGTGCCAGACCCATCCAGCTTGACGCCAAGCTTTTGCTCAAATTCTGAGGCTGTAAAGGTTTTCGTTGCCTTATATTTCGGAGACTTTTTATCCCATGAGCTTTTGACGCTTTTTAAATATGGGATGGCACTTGTCCAATAGGCTTCTGCGTTTTCAGTGTAGCCGTTGCTTGTGGAGAAAAAAGAGGCTTCAATCGGCTGGTTGTTGTACGTTAAAATTCTGCCTTGTGTGCTGGCTACCGCATCTGTGATTTTCTTCAGTTTTCCCTCATAGCTCGCGCCCCACTGTTTTTTCAGCTCCGCTTTGCTTTTATACACCTGGAACATCTGTGTATCATCCACCAGCGAGCCTTTAGGAGCCTCCACTGCTGAATTTGAGACCATCAGTCTGACAATAAACGTTCTGGCGGCGAGAGCCTGGGCTTTCAGCGCTTCAGATTCAAAGGTTGCCGGCATTTCGGAGGCGACGACTCCAATGACATACTCTTCAAGCGGAATGTCTTCTACGGATTGATTTGCGGTTCGATAGACGGGAATAGAAACAGGCGATGCTTTCAACGTTTCCGCTCCTTTTGATGCTGGTTTCGTGCTGACTGCTGTCTTTCCTGATTCTACGCTGGCCCCCGCTTCTTTGTTATGCTGGAACGGAATGACTAAGAGTGTGGGAATCAAGAGAATCAATGCACATAGTACAGATAGTGTGATTACGAATTGTTTCATATTCAGCTGCCTCCTGCTCGGGATTCGACTCTAGTCTAGTCTATGGGCAGGGACAAGCTAATATGACTCTCGTTTGGGACAGAAACTTTATTTGTCATTTACGTATTCTTTTTTGCTATTTTGCGCATAATGATGATAATACACAAAAAATAAAAAAACCAGTATGCCAGAATGACATACTGATTTTTAGGTAAGTTTATGCGTTTAAGTCAGAAACGACTTCTTTGTTCTCTTGCTCAGAAGCAGACTCATCATTTACACGTTCAATGTCTGCGCCAATAGCTGCAAGCTTCTTATGGAAATCAACGTAACCACGGTCTAAGTGCTTCAGTTCAGTAACACGTGTATGACCTTCAGCCACTAACCCCGCAAGAATCAGCGCTGCACCTGCACGCAAGTCAGTCGCTGCAACTTCAGCTCCCTGAAGCTGTACAGGGCCATTAATGATGACAGAACGTCCTTCAATCTTGATATCGCCATTCATACGGCGGAATTCTTCCGCATGCATAAAACGGTTTTCAAAAACAGTTTCTGTAATCATGCTTGTGCCGCTTGCACGAAGCAGAAGCGCCATCATTTGTGACTGCATATCAGTCGGGAAGCCCGGGTGAGGCATTGTTTTAATGTCGATCGGTTTGAGTTCTTTCGGGCCGATGACACGAAGGCCTTCACCTTCATCCTTAATCGTTACACCCATCTCTTCCATTTTGGCAATTAAAGAAGTGAGGTGTTCAGGAACCGCTCCTTTAACTAATACGTTTCCTTCAGTGATTGCAGCAGCAACCATAAATGTGCCCGCTTCAATGCGGTCAGGAATAATATGATGTTTTACACCGTGAAGCTTTTCGACTCCTTCAATTTTGATGGTGCCGGTGCCAGCTCCGCGGATTTTTCCGCCCATGCCGTTGATATAGTTTGCTAAATCAACGATTTCGGGTTCTTTCGCCACGTTCTCCAGCGTTGTTGTTCCTTCAGCTAGAGCGGCTGCCATAATCAGGTTCTCTGTAGCTCCTACACTTGGGAAGTCCAGATAGATTTTTGCGCCTTGCAGACGGCCTTTTACTTCAGCTTCGATGAAGCCATTGCCGACTTTGATTTCTGCGCCCATTGCTTCAAAACCTTTTAAATGCTGATCGATCGGTCTGGAACCAATTGCGCATCCGCCTGGAAGCGCAACTCTTGCATGACCAGTACGCGCAAGAAGCGGCCCCATGACAAGCACGGACGCACGCATTTTACGTACATATTCAAAAGGTGCTTCAGTTTGCAAAGCGTATGAAGCATTTACAGTCACTTCATTATTTTCAAAATGCACATCTGCTCCTAAATGACGCAACACTTCGTTAATTGTATATACATCGGAGAGCGTAGGTACATCACAAATTACGCTTTTTTCTTCACTTGCTAATAAAGATGCAGCGATAACAGGTAAAACGGCATTTTTAGCGCCTTCAACTTTGACTGTGCCGTTTAACTTTTGACCGCCGCGGACGATGATTTTTTCCAAGGTATTCCCCTCCGCGTCCCTAAATTCTCTATATTAATATTCAGTCGTAACGATTGGTGTGCCAACCGTAACGGTATGTTTTCCGCCCATTCCTGCACTTCTAAGTGCAATTTGCAAATTCATTTTATGTTTCGAGGTCATGATGTACTCTTTCCACTCATCTGTAAACGCAGAAATAGAAACGAAATTTGGCTCAACTACATGTTCAACAGATCTTGCTTGAAATTCATTTAATAACTGATTTGCTTTTTTTTGCAAAACAATATTCATATTATCATCTAAATGACCATTTAGACAAGTAAAAACAACTACTTTTTCTTGGAATATCCCGAGTGTCTCCCGTTCAAACTGTTCATATGTATCATTCCAGCTATCCGGTGTCTTAAGACTCATTTGCTCATATAGTAAATACGAAGTTGGGTTGTGTTTTTTGAGGGTTGTGACAAGCTGTAGTCTAAAAGAAGTGTGATTTTTTTTGTCAGTATACGTTCCAAATGCCTTTACGATTTTATCTTCCTGTGCAATCGCCCAATCATATTGACGATACTCTGATTTTAAACGTTGCACTTTTTGATAAAATTCTTTTTCGGTCAGCGACATGTTTTGTTTTGCATGCAATGCCCACTTATCTATTGACACATCTTGGCGTTCCATCCCCTCTGCCATTTGTGCTAACGGCGTTAACTCACTCGCATGAATGGTATGGAAAACAGCAATGACGAAGCTTAACATTACGGATATGATAATGGCGTGGCTTACTTGTTTTTTCTTCATGTTCATCTCTCCCCCTTATCCCCAGTTTTACCGGAGGCAAGAGGCGCCATACGTAAAAATCTTCGTCAAAACTCGCGTTATACGCTTCAACCCGCTTCCCAAACCATTCCCGTGATTATAATGTTCAAAACCTATTAAAATAGGTAGGGAAGCTGCTGTGAATAATTGAGGTAATCTAAAAAGAAATTCGCAACAGTCGTTCCAATAGCGATTGTCAGTAAAATCATCAGGAGTCTTGCCTGCACGACTTTGCCTTTTTTAATTAACGGATCGATATTGACGGCTTGCAACGCCCACCAAGTCACCGCTATAAAAATCAGATGAACGACAATACCAATTGCAGCCTGCTGTCCCAATACACTCATCTATTCCACTCCTTTCATCCTTTCTCCGCGTTTATACCCTTTCTTATTATATAAGAAGCACGGATAAAGATGATACATTTTATACAGAACGGAATAATCAGCCAAATCTAGGGTTAATCCCCACTTAAAGTGCGATTCTTTTACATGGTATACTTTATTGGAAAGGAGCTGGCAAATGTGAATCATTCTTTTTTTCAGCCTGAAGAGCAATACGGTGAGAACCTGCCAATTTTTGAACAGGAATGGGAAGCAATTGCATTCTATTATGATTATAGACAGTCACAGATTGAAGAACTGAATGAATTGTGTCAGTTTTATAACATTTCTCTTACCTATACGAGAGAAAGCCTTGAAGAGCTTGAAAACCTTTATTTTCAAAGTATACAAGAGCTTTTGCTTGCTGATTGGAATCTTCCTATTGAAGAATTCGAGAAAATGATCAGTGTTTATCTTATAGATTGCGTGATTGCCCAACATGAAGATGCTGAATGGATCGTAAAGCCTTACCCATACACAGACGGCGCTTATACAATGGGCTTTAGAAGACATCGCAAATCATGGCATACAATGAATTGCTGTGATCGTTTATACTTGCAGCAAAAAGAGGATAAGCCGCTTCTGTCGCTGTTTGATTCTCTTGTGTGTTCATAAAAAAATCCTTCTCATACATGAGAAGGATTTTTTCTTATTTCCCTGCTACATCCAATCTGTTCAAAGCCCGCTGTAACGCAAGCTCAGCCCGACGAATGTCAGTATCATCTGATTGAGAATTCAAACGCTCCTGCGCCCGCTGACGTGCAGCTGCAGCGCGCTCTTTATCAATGCCTTCCGCTGTTTCAGCAGCCTGGGCAAGGATGGTAACCTGATCAGGACGGACTTCTACAAATCCGCCGCTGACCGCAACCAATTCAGTCTGTCCGTCTTTTTTCAGACGGACAGCGCCGATTTTAAGAGGAGCCACGGTTGGAATATGACCTGGCAAAATACCGAGATCGCCGCTTTCGGCTCTCACGCTCACCATTTCGATATCCGCATCGTATACTGGGCCGTCGGGAGTAACGATATTGACTTTAACGGTCTTCATGCTTTTACCCTCCTAGGACCAGATTAAACTTCTACACCCATTTCTTTTGCTTTCTCAACAACTTCTTCGATACGGCCTACAAGACGGAACGCATCTTCAGGAAGATGGTCGTATTTGCCGGCTAAGATTTCTTTGAAACCTTGAACCGTTTCTTTTACAGGCACGTAAGAACCTTTTTGTCCAGTGAACTGTTCAGCCACGTGGAAGTTTTGAGAAAGGAAGAACTGAATACGGCGTGCGCGTTGAACGACAAGCTTGTCTTCATCACTCAATTCATCCATACCGAGAATCGCAATGATATCTTGAAGCTCTTTGTAACGCTGAAGCGTTGACTGTACTTCACGGGCAACTGCATAATGCTCTTCTCCAACAATTTCAGGAGCAAGGGCGCGTGATGTAGAAGCCAACGGATCAACCGCAGGGTAAATACCCATCTCAGTTAACTTACGCTCAAGGTTTGTTGTCGCATCCAAGTGAGCGAACGTTGTTGCCGGCGCCGGGTCAGTGTAGTCATCGGCAGGCACGTAGATCGCCTGGATAGATGTAACTGATCCAACGTTAGTAGACGTGATACGCTCTTGAAGCTGACCCATTTCTGTCGCAAGCGTCGGCTGATAACCAACCGCTGAAGGCATACGGCCAAGAAGGGCAGAAACCTCTGAACCTGCTTGTGTGAAACGGAAAATGTTATCGATGAAGAACAGTACGTCCTGTCCTTGTTCATCACGGAAGTGCTCAGCCATTGTAAGACCTGTCAAAGCAACACGCATACGTGCGCCCGGCGGCTCGTTCATTTGTCCGAATACCATGGCTGTTTTGTTGATGACGCCAGAGTCGCTCATTTCGTAGAAAAGGTCGTTCCCTTCACGAGTACGCTCTCCTACACCGGCGAATACAGAGATACCGCCGTGCTCTTGCGCGATGTTGTTGATTAATTCCTGGATTAATACGGTTTTACCTACACCGGCACCGCCGAACAATCCGATCTTACCGCCCTTGATGTAAGGAGCAAGCAAGTCAACAACTTTAATACCTGTTTCAAGAATTTCAACTTCTGTTGAAAGCTGATCAAATGAAGGCGCCTGTCTGTGAATCGGATCCTTTTTCGCATCCGCAGGAACTGGCTCATTCAAATCAATATTTTCTCCGAGTACGTTAAATACACGGCCAAGTGTTACATCACCAACCGGTACTGAGATTGGCGCTCCTGTATCTACAGCTTCCATTCCGCGCTGAACACCGTCCGTAGATGCCATTGCGATTGTACGGACTGTATCATCACCTAAATGAAGAGCGACCTCAAGCGTTAAATCAATACCTACTTCGTTTTCACTTGCAGCTGGCTGTGAAATTTTAATCGCATTATAAATTTCAGGCAAATGACCGTCTTCAAAACGCACGTCGACGACCGGTCCTAATACCTGGCTAACGCGTCCTTTCTTCATCGCTATCCCTCCTGACAAAATCTTTCTATTCTAAAGCGGCTGCTCCGCCGACAATTTCCGTAATTTCTTGTGTGATGGCTGCTTGGCGAGCGCGGTTGTAAGAAAGCGAAAGTGAATCGATAAGTTCCTTCGCGTTGTCTGTCGCGTTTTTCATCGCCGTCATTCTTGCTGCATGCTCACTTGCTTTACTGTCAAGAAGCGCACCGAAGATTAAGCTTTCTGCATATTGAGGAAGCAAAACCTCCAGAACCTCCTCTTCAGACGGTTCAAATTCATAAGACGCCGTTCTCTTTCCGCCGCCGCTGCCCAAATCAGATAACGGCAGAAGTTTTTTCTCCGTTACTTCTTGAGAAATGGCGCTGACAAAATGGTTATAAACAAGGTGCAATTCATCAAACGCCCCGTCTATAAACATTTGGATCGTTTGTCGGGCAAGATCCTTAATTTCTGTAAACGTTACTTCATCTCCAAGTCCTGTTAACTCGGAAATGATCGGAATCTCACGTTTCTTAAAGAAATCACGGCCCACTCTTCCGATGACGATTACCGCATACTCATCCTTAGATTGATGACGTTCTTGCATGGCCTGATAAGCACTTCGTAAAACCGAACTGTTAAAAGCGCCGGCAAGACCGCGGTCAGACGTAATGACAAGGTATGCTGTCTTTTTCACTTCTCTGCTGAGAAGCATCGGATGTTTCACGTTGCCGGAAACTCTCCCGACATTTGACACAACCTCTTGGATCTTATCCATATATGGCACAAATGATTTTGCATTGTTTTCAGCACGATTCAGCTTAGCCGCAGATACCATCTGCATGGCTTTTGTAATCTGGCTCGTTTTTTTCGTTGACGTGATCCTTGACTTAATATCGCGTAATGAGGCCAAAGATTTCACCACCTTTTCTCTTCATCTGCGTAAAAAGAGAGAAAAAGAGAACCTTTTTCTCTCATCAGCATTCGAGTTAGTTGCTTGGTGCAAATGTGCGTTTGAAGCCTTCGATTGCAGCTTTGAAGTCTTCATCAGCAGGAAGGTTTCCTGTTTTCGCAATTCCATCAAGCAGTTCTTTATGGTTTTGGTCAAGGTACATGTAGTACTCTTCTTCAAAACGTCTGATATCCGCTACAGGAATATCATCAAGATATCCTTTTGTCAGCGCATAAAGAATGGCTACTTGCTTTTCAACCGGAAGCGGCTTGTTCAGATCCTGCTTCAGCACTTCAACTGTACGCGCACCGCGGTTCAGTTTCGCCTGAGTCGCTTGGTCGAGGTCAGATCCGAATTGAGCGAATGCTTCCAGCTCACGGTATGATGCAAGGTCAAGACGCAAAGTTCCTGATACTTTTTTCATCGCTTTGATTTGCGCTGAACCGCCGACACGGGATACAGACAATCCGGCGTTGATCGCTGGACGTACGCCTGAGAAGAACAAATCAGATTGCAGGAAGATCTGTCCGTCGGTGATGGAAATGACGTTCGTTGGAATATAAGCAGAGATATCTCCGGCTTGTGTTTCTACGAACGGCAGAGCTGTAATTGATCCTGCGCCTTTCGCGTCACTAAGCTTTGCTGCACGCTCAAGCAGACGGGAATGAAGGTAGAATACATCCCCAGGGAACGCTTCACGGCCTGGCGGACGGCGAAGAAGCAAGGACAGCTCACGGTAAGCAGCCGCTTGTTTAGAAAGATCATCGTATACAACAAGAACGTGCTTGCCGTTGTACATAAATTCTTCTGCCATTGTAACCCCTGCATATGGAGCCAGGTACAGAAGCGGTGCCGGCTGTGACGCAGACGCCGTTACAACGATTGTATAATCAAGCGCGCCGTGCTTACGCAATGTTTCTACTACGCCGCGGACTGTTGATTCTTTTTGACCGATCGCAACGTATACGCAGATCATGTCTTGGTCTTTTTGGTTCAGGATCGCATCGATCGCAACAGAAGTTTTACCTGTTTGACGGTCACCGATGATCAGCTCACGCTGGCCGCGGCCGATTGGAATCAGTGCATCGATCGCTTTAATACCCGTTTGAAGCGGTTCATGAACGGATTTACGGTCCATAACGCCTGGTGCAGGGCTTTCGATCGGACGTGTTTTACTTGTGAGGATCGGGCCTAGTCCGTCTACCGGCTGACCTAATGGGTTCACAATACGGCCGATTAGTTCCTCACCGACAGGAACCTCCATGATGCGACCTGTTCTTTTTACTTCGTCTCCCTCACGGATCTCACTGAAAGGTCCTAAGATGACGATACCTACGTTTGATTCTTCAAGGTTTTGAGCCATACCCAAAACACCGTTTGAAAATTCGACAAGTTCACCGGCCATACAATTGTCAAGGCCGTGTACACGAGCAATACCGTCACCGACTTGGATGACTGTACCTACGTCTTGAACTTCAATATCAGATTGATAATTTTGTATTTGCTGTTTTATCAGCGTGCTAATCTCTTCAGCTTTGATGCTCACTTAGGTTTCACCCCTTCTATCGATTTTCCCCGGCTAGTTGACGTTCAATGCGCTGAAGCTTTCCGCTTACGCTGCCGTCAAAAATCCGGTTACCAATGCGGACTTTAATGCCGCCTATTAAATCCGTCTGCACTTCATTTCTGATTCTCAGTGAAGCGACTCCGGCTTTTTTTGCAAACACTTGTGATAATGATAAAATTTCTGCATCCGTCAGCGGTTTCACTGAATATACGGTCGCGTCTTCTATTTGACGAGCCTCATTTGCGAGTTTGATAAACTCATCTGTGAGCTCAGGCACAATCGCGGCACGATGGCGGTCAATCAAAAGAAAAATCGTATTGAGCACGGACTGCGACAAAGAGCCAAATGCATTTTGAATCAGCTCTTTTTTCTTCGCAGCCGGCACCTTCGGATGGTTTAACACGTCATTAAACGCTTTTTCATTTTGAAACACTTGTTTTACAACGGTTAGCTCTTCTTCAACTTGATTCAGCTGAGCGGACTCATTGGCAATATCAAAAAGAGCTGACGCATATCGTTTAGAGACAGCTGATCCACTCATCGGCTTTCTCCTACCTCTTTAAGATAGTCCTGGATCAATTTCTCTTGAGCTTGTTCATCCAGTTCTTTTTCGATCACTTTCGACGCAATCATGACAGAAAGAGACGCTACTTGCTCGCGGAGAGCAGAAACCGCCTGTTCTTTTTCCTTCACGATTTCAGTTCTTGCTGCTTCTTTCAGACGTTCAGATTCTGCACGTGCAGCCTGAATAATCTCTTCTTTTTGCTTATCTCCCAGTTTCTTTGCGTTTTCGATAAGAGTTTGGGATTCCTGTCTTGCTTCTTTTAAAAGAACGCGCTGCTCTTCAATCAGCTGCTGCGCTTCTTTATTTTTTTCTTCAGCAGACGTAATTTCTCCAGCGATGTGGTCTTCACGCTGTTTCATTATGTTTAATAGCGGCCCTAAAGCGTATTTCTTCAGAAGCGCTAATAAGATTAACATAGCTAACAGTTGGAACAGGATATCTCCGCCGTTAAACGAAAATCCTAGTTCAAGTGGTAATTGAGACATCTACTACGGCAACTCCCTTCTGCAGGTTTTTCTTTGCTGATCCAGCAGCCGCACTTGTCTCTTTTCAGCCGGCAAGGCGGGATGCTTATCAGACATAAAGCAATGGCGAAGGTTCTCTTGGAATGATCTTCGCCATTTTTAGTTCATATAAGGCTTTTATGCTTAGCCAAAGAACGCTAAGAATGCGATAACGACAGCAATAATAGGAAGGGCTTCAACTAATGCGATACCCATGAACATAAGAGTTCTAAGTTCTTTACCTGCTTCCGGCTGACGGGCAATCCCCTCTACCGTACGTGAAACAATCAAACCGTTACCAATACCTGCACCAAGTGCACCTAAACCAATTGCAATCGCAGCTGCTATTAAATTCATGAAAAAGTTCCTCCTTTAAAATGTTATCCGTTTGGATATAATGTTTTAATGATCATGACTGATTTTATGAGACATGTACACCATCGTCAGCATTGTAAAGATAAACGCTTGGATGGCACCTATAAATAAACTGAATGCTTGCCATGCCAGCATTGGCAGAATGGCGCCGATTGTACCAACAAGACCGAGAGCCACGCTTTGTGAGTAATGGCTTGTCGCTAATCCCGCAAGCAGGCCGAGAAGAATCTCACCGGCGAAGATGTTACCATAAAGCCGCAAACCGAGAGTCAGCGTATTCGCAAACTCTTCGATGATTTTCATCGGGAGCATGAATGGAACAGGTCTTAAATAGTCTTTGGAATATTCCTTGAGCCCTTTCATCTTCACACCATAGTAGTGAGTTAAAGCAACAACCATCACGGCTAGCGTTAATGTAATGGCAGGATCGGCTGTCGGAGATTTCCACCAGAGCTCATGTCCGATTGTAATAGAGAACGGCAGCCCCAGCATATTCGACACAAATATGTACATCAGCAATGTGACACCAAGTGCCAAGAAGTTAGCCCCTGTTTTCAAATCCATTGTACTGCCGATAATATTGCGGACGAAATCCACAACCCATTCCATAAAATTCTGGGCTTTTCCGGGACGGATCGAAAGCGTTCTTGTCGTTAATATAGCAATCAATAAAACAATTACACTCGCCACAGTAATCATCAGAATGTTTGTCAGATTAAAAGTAAGACCTAGAAATTCAATAGTTCTGTATTCATGATTCAAAGGGTTTTCACCTCTCTTCCATTGATGAACGTTTAAGCTGGATAAAGGAATCTATCATAATGACAGGGTATATTGTCATTAATCCAATAACTGTACTTGCCATATGAAAATGCTCGGGATTTTTATAGGCAACAGCCGCAGCAAGAATCGCATTGCACCACCGCGCTGCGCTCCCAAGAGATCGTATGGACTTCCCTTTCTCAACGGCTCTGTCAAAAGCGTTCATTCTCCTGACGAGCAGTAAAAAATTAAACAAACTGAAAACAGTTCCCAGAATAAGGCCTAAAAAAACGGTTTTATACGCTGTTAAACCATAACCCAGTACATACACTGCCAAAATGAACAATAGATATTTACGTTGTCTGCTAAATGTAAGCTTGGGATCGTCCATCAATTATCTGTCTCCTGATGAAAAAATAATGTATAGCTTAGATACGGCATAAATCAGCGGTTAACCCTAGTAGAAGACCTTTTTTGACCGGCAAAACGGGCCTGTTCGAAAAAATCATTCATCCGCAAGCCTTGCAAGGATGCTGTTTCATTCGCTTAAATAAATCCTCATAATACGGGTTTACTGAGAGGATTTACATTGAGGATGAGGACTATAATGAAAGCTATGAAAACCTTCTCATAATACCCTCGTTTAGCATACAATAGCCCCTAACATGTGTCAATCTGTTTAAAGTTAAAAAACTTTTTATACTGTACGCCTCCACAGAATGTTCACATTTTCACCTATAATTGTATACAAATTGACCGAATAGCAAATAACTGGATAAAAAAAGAAAACCCTTTTTGGGGGTTTTCTTTTTTTATTTTGTTCCAAACATACGGTCTCCCGCGTCTCCGAGACCTGGAACAATATAACCTTTTTCATTTAGTTTTTCATCAAGTGCCGCGATGTAAATATCCACGTCTGAATGATGCTTCTGCAATTCTTCCACACCCTCCGGTGCCGCTACAAGACACATGAAACGAATATTTTTCGCACCGCGCTTTTTGAGGCTGTGAATGGCTTCAACTGCGGAACCGCCTGTGGCCAACATCGGGTCAACCACGATGAATTCACGCTCTTCCACGTCAGAAGGAAGCTTGACATAGTATTCCACGGGTTTTAAGGTTTCAGGATCACGGTACAGGCCGACATGTCCCACTTTTGCTGCAGGAATCAGCTTTAAGATACCGTCAACCATTCCCAATCCCGCTCTGAGGATAGGAACCACTCCGAGTTTTTTCCCTGAGATGACTTTCGATTTCGCAGCCTGAACCGGTGTATTGATATCCACTTCTTCTAAAGGAAGATCGCGGGTAATTTCAAACGCCATAAGAGTGGCTACTTCGTCTACAAGCTCTCTAAAATCCTTCGTACCTGTATTTTCATTCCGTATATATGTCAGCTTGTGCTGAATTAAAGGATGATCAAATACATAAACCTTTCCCATACTGTGTTTCAGCTCCTTTTTTATTGTCCCATCAACTTTACACACTTCTATTGATTCTACAAAAAAAGACATGGAGTTTCAAGAACATCGTCAAAAAACCCGCCGGGCATTGGCCCGAGCGGGTTTTAGGATCTTAGTAATCTAATTCTTTATATAGAGGAAATTTGTCAGTCAGAGCAGCTACACGCTGTCTCGCTTCTTCTAGTTTTCCTTCATCTTCGTGGTTTTTCAATGCAAGCCCAATGATGGCACCGACTTCATCCAATGCGTCTCCGTCAAAACCGCGGCTTGTCACAGCAGCTGTACCAAGACGGATACCGCTTGTTACGAAAGGTTTTTCCGGATCGTATGGGATCGCGTTTTTGTTAGACGTAATACCGATTTCATCAAGCACGTGCTCCGCAACCTTACCAGTCAGTCCGAGAGAACGAAGGTCAACAAGGATAAGGTGGTTGTCAGTTCCGCCTGAAACGAGCTGGATGCCCTCTTTCGTTAACGCTTCAGCCAGGCGTTTTGCATTTGAAATAACGTTTTGTGCATATGTTTTGAAATCGTCCTGCAATACTTCGCCGAATGAAACTGCTTTTGCGGCAATAACGTGCATCAGCGGGCCGCCTTGAATTCCAGGGAAGATCGATTTATCAATTTTCTTGCCGAACTCTTCACGGCAAAGGATCATACCGCCGCGAGGTCCGCGAAGTGTTTTATGTGTTGTTGTTGTCACGAAATCAGCGTAAGGAACCGGGTTCGGATGAAGGCCTGCCGCAACAAGTCCTGCGATATGCGCCATATCCACCATGAAGTAAGCGCCGACTTCATCAGCAATTTCACGGAATTTTTTAAAGTCGATTGTACGAGGATACGCACTTGCTCCTGCTACGATAAGCTTCGGCTTATGAGCGAGGGCTTTTTCACGCACGTCATCGTAATCAATATATTGAGTTTCTTTATCTACGCCGTACTCAACAAAGTTATATTGAACACCGCTGAAGTTGACTGGACTTCCGTGTGTTAAATGGCCGCCGTGGGAGAGGTTCATCCCAAGTACAGTATCGCCTTGCTCCAAAATCGTGAAGTACACTGCCATGTTTGCTTGTGCGCCTGAATGCGGCTGAACGTTTACATGCTCCGCTCCAAAGATCTCCTTCGCGCGGTCACGAGCGATATCTTCAACGACATCGACGTGCTCACATCCGCCATAGTAGCGTTTGCCCGGATATCCCTCAGCGTAT
>NZ_JAVAXX010000012.1:0-62980 GCF_042709275.1 Bacillus sp. LR_5
CCGTATGTTAGTTTGGATGTAACCGATGTGTGGGGAGGTCTACATTTGCAGCTCAAATGGGTTTGGCTTTTTGTGATCATGTTGCTGCTTGCTGGGTGTCAGCCGTCTTATTGGGTGTTGGAGAAGGATCGAATCGGTGAAGGCAGTCCAGACTTAGAAATATACGTTACTTATCTCCAAATGCATGATGACGTGAAAGGATATCAAGTCTTCACCATTTCAAAAGGGAGAAAGATGGTTATTGTGTCTCTCGGAAGCAGCGAGAAAGATAAGAAGCTTGAGGTGTCAGACGTCAAATTCTCACCTAAAGAAACGATTGTAACTGTGAAACGAAAAACAGCTCCTACGGTAAATGAGAAAAACCCTTATATTTTGATTGGACTGGACAAAATCGCAGGGGAATTCATCGTACAGAATGAAACGGGAAACCGCTTTGAAGAAACAGATTACCAGCAATAAAGCCGGCGTTCTGAGAACGTCCGGCTTTTTCTTTTACTTCAATGTCCCATGCGGGTCGATGACGAATTTTTTGGCTGCGCCTTTGTCGAAGTCGCTGTAGCCTTTTGGCGCGTCGTCCAGAGAAATGACGGTGGCGTTGACGGCTTTTGCGATTTGCGCTCTGCCGCTCAGAATCGCTTTCATCAAATTGCGATTGTATGTCATGGCGGGCGTTTGTCCGGTGACGAAGGTATGGGCTTTAGCCCAGCCGAGTCCGAATCGGATTTTTAGTGAGCCTGTTTTGGCGTCCGCATCCTTTGCACCGGGATCTTCGGTCACGTATAAGCCTGGAATGCCAAGGCTGCCTCCGACCTGGGTGACGTCCATGATTGAGTTCAGCACGGCGGCTGGCGCTTCTCCTTGATTGCCGTGCCCAGATGCTTCAAAGCCGACACAGTCCACTGCGGCATCAACGGTTGATTCACCTAGTATTTGTTCAATTTGTTCGCCAAGGCGGTCGTGTTTTTGCACGTTAACCGTTTCACAGCCGAAACTTCTCGCCTGTGCCAGCCTGTCTTCGTTCAAATCGCCAACAATGACTGTAGAAGCGCCAAGAAGCTGCGCGGAGTGTGCAGCTGCTAAGCCGACAGGTCCCGCTCCTGCGATATAGACGGTCGATCCTGTTTGCACGCCCGCTGTGTACGCCCCGTGGAAGCCGGTCGGAAAAATGTCGGACAGCATCGTCAAATCGAGAATTTTTTCTAACGCCTGTTCTTTATCCGGGAATACCAAAAGCTGAAAATCGGCGTACGGTACCATGACGTATTCAGACTGGCCGCCGACCCAGCCGCCCATATCGACGTAGCCGTAAGCCGATCCCGGCCGGTCCGGATTGACATTCAGGCACACATGCGTTTTCTGCGTTCTGCACATCACACAGCGTCCGCAGGCAATATTGAAAGGAACGGATACGATATCGCCTTTTTTGATAAATTCAACATCACGCCCCGTTTCAATGACTTCTCCGGTAATTTCATGCCCGAGCACCAAGCCTTCAGGCGCCGTTGTGCGGCCTCTGACCATATGCTGGTCGCTCCCGCAAATGTTGGTTGTAATGACTTTGAGAATTACCCCATGCTCACATTTTCGATTCACATTCGCCTTCGGGACGCCGGGCCCGTCCTTCAAGATTAACTCCGGATAACCGATATCCTCCACCGCTACAGTCCCTTTGCCTTTGTACACAACCGCTTTGTTTCCAGTCAACGCCATTCCTCCCATTCATGTTTTTGGACTCTTCGCCCTAGCACATGACTTCGGTTCGGCATGACCCTTTCCCTGTTTTACGTTTGTTTTTTCTGCATTCTTAAAACAACAAAAATGCCAAGAGTGCAGCCGATAATGGTTCCGATGAGGTCAAACCAGTCCGCTTTTCCTCCATTCAGCAGGAACACAACAGCCGTCGAGATTATGCCGATGATCACTGCCAGAAGAATGACCCGTTTGGTGTGCATGTAATTCCTCCTTTACATTCGTTTCCTATACCTTACCCGCAGTTAATTGCAGACTCATACATATATATGTATCAAAGAAAAAGAGACTTCACCAGTCTCTTTTTAAGCAGCGCTAGTTGAAAAAACATTTCCTGAGAAATAATGTGACAACACTGGTTACTAACGCAATTGCCGTATAGAGTACAACCCAAAACATGAAAGAACTGTTGCCCGAAGCTAACGTAAACAACAATATCAAACTCGCGATAAGGACAATGAGCGGCGCCACCCAAAATCTCTTAAATAAAAAATGACCCGCTATACCAAATACACCTGCGATGATCGGAAAACCAAATAATAACACAGCGATGGCTCCCATACTAACCTCCTTGCCCTTAAAACCCCTTCATCACCTCAAAATCATACAGCTTCAAATGACTCTTCGGTGTCACGACATCCTTTACCTTCCTAATCTCTTTTTCTTTCACTTTCTTTCCGGTTTTCAGGCTGTATTGTTCAATGGTTGCAGGCTGGTTGTAGGTGTATGTGAAGAAATAGAGGCTGCTGTCTTTTAGGGTGATTTCTTTGAAATCAGCTTTCATTTTTTCCGGCGAAAGGTTGAATGCATTGCTTGTTTTTCCTGTCTTTGCATCGATTTTATATGCCTTTCCGAAGCCGTCAATGAAGTACAGGTACCCATAAGAGAAGAAGCTTTTTTTGAAGCTGAAGGGCATGGAGCTGTATATCGTTTGTTCGTCGTTTTTGTATTCGGCGATGTCATGAAGCTCTACTTTTCCGCTTTTCTTGTTGGTCTTGACCATTTGATAAAGATTGCGCGCCTTTTGGCCGCGAACAATGGCATAAACAGCTTGGTCGTCCACAGCAAGCTGGGATTCGACTGAGGCTCCTTCCCGGTACTGCCATTCTGTTATGGTGTGATAGGTGAGCTTCCTCTGATCTGCTTGAATCTGAAGGAGCTGATAGCCTTTTTCGTCATCTGTCGGAACGAGTGCGTAAATGGCGCCGTCATGAAAACCGGAGGCCCGGATGTAGGAGGGGATGATATCTTTTTTCCACTCTCCGTCCATCTGGCGGTACAGCTCTGAGCGGTATCCGTCTCCTTTTTTGTCGTAACCGGAGTTGTAGAGTGTGTAAAAGCCGTTCGTGTTTTGCAGAAAGCCCGCGCTGTCACCTGTGTGCTGATAGGCTCTTTTATAGGAGCGCAAGCCATTTTTGATCGTGAAAATCGTGTTTTTATCCTCCAGCATCACACTGTCGCCGTGTACCTTGGCTGACCCTAGCTCAAGGCCCTTCATCTTAAATGAAGACAGTGACCCGTCTTGGCTGATAAACAGGGCATAGCTTTTCCCGCCGCCAAATGCATCTTGATCCGCAGAGGATGAGAAATACAGCAGGACTTCTTTATCAACAAGAAAATCGGGGTCTCTGAGATCCTGCTGACTCACGGCTTTATGGCTTTTGAGAGGAGAAATGAAGACAAATAGTGCGACTCCTGCGAGAATCAGCATGGCAATGGTGATCATCCACTTTTTCATATCCTTCTCCTTAGTAAATGGTCATGATGGTTGTCGTATACGAAGAGCTTGTGATGTCGCGCGGATATACGCCTAAGCCTCCGTTGCTGTCTATATCAATGCCTGCTTTCAGTAAAAATGCAGACCATAGGAGCTTCGAACAGTTTTTCGCGCCGTCATGGCCGGTATTTCTATTATTGACGAAGTTAAATGAGTATGGGTCGCCGACTCTTGATACCGCCCAGTCGGCAGCGGATGTTTTCTGTGAAGAAGTGACATTGACTGTCTGTACGATGGAGTTATCTTCCACGTCTCTGGCATTATAAGCGATCTGCCTGACGCCGTCGCTCGGAACAGATTCAACAATTTTGTCAGCGGCGGAGTACATGCCGACGTGGCCATGATTGTAGTAGGCTGTGTAGGAGTTGGTGTAATAGATATTGCCTTTCGCGCTTGTCGGGAGTTTTTTCGTGCCGGATGATCCGCCCATGATGGACATGCCGCTTTCCTCAAGCCGGTCTCCTTCAGCTTTATCAGCTGTGATTTCCTTATAGAACTGTTCTAGAATAACGTCTTGCTTTACGTGCTGCTGTTTGGCAATCTGGCTGGCGGATTTCATGATCTCTTCCGGTGTCGTGCCTGGCTGCAGTGCGGCGATTTCTTCAGCATAGTTTGTGGTCTTTACGGCTTTGGCGGGAGAAGCAAACAGGCCGCCACACATTGTAAGCGCTACCAAAAACATTGACAACCGTTTCTTCAACTTCATTACATCTCCTCTTTTCTTGTGAATGTAGGAAAGGTGATTTCCTCACCCACATTATATTAGGAAAATAAGGAAAGTAACTAGGTGATTTACAGAATTTTTAGAAATCATTTACAGAAGTCTGTCCGCAAAAAAAAGCCTTTTTCAGGCCCTTTTTATTAAAGCTTCTTGCTCATGACCACGTCCGTTTCTTGAAATCCGGTCCGCTCATATAGCTTCCGTGCTGTGTGATTATGGGCAAAGACGTGGAGGGACAGCTTCCGGATTCCCATGCTTCGTGCCGTTTGTTCTAAAGCCGTTAATGCTTGCTTTGCGTAGCCCTTGCCACGGTACGGTTCATATAACCCGAAATCGTAAATAAACGCTTCCTGCTGCGGATGCTCCGGTTCAGCATGTATCCAGAGCCACCCAACGATTTCCTTTTCATTCAGCGTAAGGCTCCATAAATGATGATGGGGTGTTTCCAGCCCTCTCGGAAGCAGATCAGAAAAGGTCTGCTTAGACAAAAGCAATGCGTCTTCAGGCAGCCATGTTCCCGCCTTCACCTTTTCTTCCGCGTAATGCTTGGCCGTGTATGTGAGGTAAGACCGAAATTCTTCTGTCTGCATAGGGGTCAGCATGATTGTCATCTCATCTCTCCTTTATATATTGACTAGAGGATTTTACATAAAATAGAAAGAGGTGTTACTATCAGAATAAGCAACTGAGATTGATAAGTCACTAGAGAAAGGAGTTTCAAATGAATAAGATTGCACCCGCAGAAATCGCTAACATGCTCAACGATTGGTACCTTGCCATCAAGAAACATGAAGTTGAAGAGTCCTCCCGTTTATTTGAAGAAGTAAAGCCTTTATTGGATGACATGGAAGAGGATCAGGAGGTTCTTGCCTACTTCTCCTTGCTGGAACTGCGACACAAGGTTTTGCTTCACGAGGCGAGAGGACAGGGCTTTCAGCATGAGGAGCCTTCTCATATGAATGCTACGTCTGACATGCTGAAATATTACTTTTTTCTGTTTGAAGGCATGTATGAGGCCTATAAAAATAATTATGACATTGCCATTGGGCTGTATAAAGATGCAGAGCAGTATCTCGACAACATTCCCGATCCGATTGAGAAAGCCGAATTTCACCTGAAGGTCGGAAAGCTCTATTATAAGCTGGGACAAAATATTGTGTCCCTCAACCATACACGGCAAGCAGTTAAAACGTTCAGGGAAGAGACTGATTATAAAAAGAAACTGGCTTCAGCGCTGATCACCATGTCAGGCAATTTTACCGAGATTGGGCAGTTTGAAGAAGCTGAAACATATTTGGACGAAGCAATTCGGATCACGAGAGAATTAGAGGATCATTTTTTTGAAGCCCAGCTTTTGCATAACTTCGGCCTTCTTCATGCGCAAAGCGGCAAGTCCGAAGAGGCGGTCTCCAAATTAGAAGAGGCCTTACAGAACGAAGAATACGCCTGCTCTGCCTATTACTATCATTCTGTCTACTTGCTCATACGAGAGCTGTTTAAGATCAAAAAGAAAGAACAGGCCTTATCTTATTACCAAGATGTGAAGGAAAAATTGACTGCTGAGCCGAATAGAATATGTGAGGCAAAAATAGACATTTTGTATGCCATTTATGCAAAAGGAGGTCATGCGGAAACGTTTCACTTATGCAAACAATATATGGATGATTTGGTGTCCGAGAAAGAGTATGACAGTGTAAGAGAACTTTCCATTTTGGCTGGCGAACGGTATAGGGAATATGAGCTTTACAAAGAAGCTGCCCACTTTTTTTATGAAGCATTACAAATTGAAGAACTTATCAAACGAACGGAGGTTATATAAATGAAAAAATTTCTGATTGGTGCAGGCGTCGCAGCGGTGATTTTATCTGGATGGTTTATTGCAGATCATCAAACCCATTCACAGGAGATAAAAGTCGCTGAGAAAATGATTGGATAAATGAAAAACCCCCGCGGGATGCGGGGGTTTTCTTATTACAGCAACTTTTTCCCTAGCAGGGATTCTACGAGCTCTACTGCTGTTTGGCCAGTCTTGTTTTCGTGATCAAGAATCGGGTTGACCTCAACGAATTCAGCTGAGGTAATGATACCCGCGTCATACAGCATTTCCATAGCCAGGTGGCTCTCCCGGTAGCTGATGCCGCCCACGACAGGGGTTCCGACACCCGGTGCGTCGTTTGGATCAAGTCCGTCCAGATCAAGGCTGAGATGGACGCCGTCACATGCTGATAAATAATCAAGGGTTTCTTCGATCACCTTTGTCATGCCGAGACGGTCGATTTCGTGCATCGTGTACACCTTCATGCCGCTTTCCTTAATATACTTACGCTCCCCTTCATCAAGTGACCGGGCGCCGATGATGACGACGTTTTCCGGTTTGATTTTAGGTGCATAGCCTTCAAGCTTAACCAGTGACTCGTGGCCGATGCCGAGGCTGACGGCAAGCGGCATGCCGTGAATATTTCCTGATGGTGATGTTTCAAGTGTATTCAGGTCGCCGTGCGCGTCATACCAGATGACGCCGAGATTATCGTAATGCTTTGCTGTGCCTGCCAGCGTGCCGATCGCAATACTGTGGTCGCCGCCCAGGACAAGCGGGAATTTTTTCTCTTCGATGACTTTGTTGACCTTTTGAGCGAGCTTTTCATTTCCCGCCAATACGGAATTTAGGTTTTTTAATTCTTCATCGTTTTTGATCTTTTCGCGGCTGATCGGAATGTCACCGAGATCTTCAACCGTATAGCCCATGTCTGACAGCCTCTCGATCAAATGGGCGTACCGGATGGCACTCGGTCCCATGTCCACTCCGCGTCGTGCTTGTCCTAAATCCATTGGCATTCCAATAACCGAAATCGTTTTATCCATCTGTGATTCCACCTCAACATATAAGATAATGTCCTTATGCGGGTTATAACAAAGATGACTTGCGGACAACGTTTTTAAAGCTCTAGCTGACGATTTGCCTGCTGGCGTTTTTTAATGACGACATGATAAATGATGTAGCAAATGATCATAAACGGTATGCCGCAATACAGCGCGATACGCTGCTCTGGATCAAATGCAAGGCTGATGAGAACGACCGTATTTAACGTCAGGCCAACCAGCGGAAGCACCGGATACAGCGGTGTTTTGAATTTCAGGTCTTCTGTCTTGCCGCCTTCACGGATATATTTGCGTCTGAACATGATTTGGGAAAGCGAAATCGTAATCCAGCCGACCTGTGCGCTCATGCCCGCCAATGATAATAGCACCATATATACGGTTTCAGCCTGCGCAAATTTTGTCAGAAGTGACAGGCAGGCCACAGCCATCGTTACGATTAACGAGTACATCGGCACACCGCGTTGATTTGTTTTGCCCAGCGCTTTGAAGGCCTGTCCTTCATTCGCCATCGCGTACAGGATACGTGTCGATGCGTATAAACCTGAATTCGCAACAGATAAGAGTGCAATCAATATAACAAAGTTCATGATATCAGCAGCATACGGGATTCCGATTTGCTCAAATACGACAACAAACGGACTTTCCACGACTCCAGCCTGTTTCCACGGAATCATGCCGGCAATGACAACGATGGAAAGAACAAAGAAGACAAGTGTTCTCCATACTGTCTGTTTGATGGACCGCGGAATTGTTTTTTCAGGGTCTTCACTTTCTCCTGCTGCAACCCCGATCAGCTCAGTTCCCTGAAACGCAAAGTTCACGGTAATCATCGTAATCAGCATTGCCTTTATGCCGTTCGGAAATAACCCGTCTTCATAAAAATGTGTCAGAAACGGCGCCTGCTCTCCACCCTTCAGGTTAATCAGGCCAAACATGGCAGCTCCGCCGAGAATAATAAATAAAAGGATAATCAAGATTTTAATCCCGGAAAACCAAAATTCAGATTCTGCAAAGGCTTTCGCGGTTATCGCATTTAGTAAAAACATCAGTGCCGCAAATACAAGACACCAAATCCAGACCTCCACATGCGGAAACCAACGCTGCATCAGCTGTCCCGCTGATAAGAATTCAATAGCGCATGTAACTGCCCAGCCGAGCCAGTACAGCCAGCCGAACGCAAACCCGAAGGCCGGGCTGATAAATTTTGTCGCATAGGTCTGAAAGGACCCCGACACAGGAAAGGCGACCGCCAGCTCCCCTAAGCAAAGCATGGTCAAAAACATGATAAAGCCGCCCACTAAATAGGACAGAACCGCGCCGAGCGGTCCCGCCTGGTTAATGGTAAATCCGGTTCCAAGGAAGAAACCGGTTCCGATCACTCCGCCCAATGAAATCATGAACAAGTGGCGTGATTTCATTGTCCGTTGGAGCTGATTTCCGTTATCTTGGTTTGTATTCACATTCTGCACCCCTTCAGCAACTTGTATTGGATCTAAGCTGGAACATCTACATGGTGCATATCCCAGTTTGCTGTCCAAAGAGTCTCTATCTATTTAATATAAAATTCACTTCTTCTCATAAAGATACATTATACTAAAATACTGTAGCTGAGCAAATAGGGAGTGCTTATTTTTCTGTTGTAAATTTATACAAACGAAGTGAATATCCCGCCATGGTGCGGAATTATGCGTTTTGCAGCACGTGCTTAATTTTCTCTATCGCCCAATCTAAATCCTTTTTAGAAATGATTAATGGCGGTGCAAAACGAATGACTGTATCATGCGTTTCCTTGCATAAAAGCCCTTCTTCCTTCAAACGCTCACAATAAGGGCGTGCGGCTTCTGTCAATTCCACACCGATAAACAGCCCTCTGCCGCGGACTTCTTTAATGATAGGGTTGTCAATGCTCTCAAGTTCGCTTTTAAAGTATTCGCCAAGCTCAAGAGAACGATCCGCCAGCTTTTCATCCTCCAGCACTTCCAATGAGGCGATAGACACTGCACAGGCAAGCGGGTTTCCGCCAAATGTGGAGCCGTGTGAGCCAGGGTTAAACACGCCTAAGATCTCGCGGTCCGCCGCAATGCAGGAGATCGGGAATACACCGCCGCCTAGCGCTTTACCCAAGATGTACATATCCGGAACAATGCCGTCCCAGTCACAGGCAAACGTCTTGCCTGTACGTCCAAGACCCGTCTGAATTTCATCAGCAATAAACAGAACATTCTCTTCCTTACAAATCGACGCCGCTTCCTGCAAAAACCCTACAGGCGGAATGACAATGCCCGCTTCGCCTTGAATCGGTTCGAACAAGAATGCCGCTGTATTCGGCGTAATCGCCTGACGAAGCGCTTCCGCATCTCCGTACGGAATTAATTTGATTCCCGGAAGCATCGGGCCGAATCCTCTTTTATATTCCTCTTCAGAAGAAAGAGATACCGCCAGCATCGTCCGGCCGTGGAAGTTCCCGACACATGCGATAATTTCCGCTTGATTGTCGGCTACGCCTTTCACTTCATAAGCCCAGCGTCTTGCCGCTTTCACCGCAGATTCAACCGCTTCAGCTCCTGTATTCATCGGCAGAATCATCTCTTTGCCCGTTAGTTTAGCTGTTTTTTCGTAAAAAGGCCCAAGCTGATCGTTGTGAAACGCGCGTGATGTGAGGGTGATTTTATCAGCCTGATCCTTCAATGCCTGAATAATTTTCGGGTGTCTGTGACCCTGGTTTACCGCAGAATAAGCACTCAGCATATCCATATATTCATTGCCTTCCGGGTCCTTTACCCAAGCACCCAGCGCTTCAGAAATGACAATCGGGAGCGGGTGGTAATTGTTGGCTCCATAATGAGACGTCTGATCAATAATTTCTTTGGATTTAGATAAAGCTGGCATATTTGAATTCCCCCTTGTTTTCTGTTTCAACATGTTATCCTGCTTTCCCTTTTTATAAATGCAAGTTCTGTGCCAAATCAAGATTTCGTGTGTTTTCTACAAATTTCGTGGACAAGGTGCAAAAACATTCAGATATTTCGAGCAAAAATTTTAGCAAGTGCAAAATTCTTTTGCATATCCTCTCCATTCTTTTATAAAATAGAAGCAATATTAAGAAAATAATTGAGGGAGGTTCATACAGTGGTCAAAGACAGCGAGTTCCTCACGTTAGTGTTTCAAAGCATTTTGGATGAAATCGATGTTGGCCTGCACGTGGTAGACGAGCACGGAAACACGATCGTTTATAACAATAAAATGATGCAAATTGAAGATATGGAGAAGCATGACGTCCTGAATAAAAACCTGATGGATGTGTTTATGTTTTCAAAACAGCAGGACAGCACGCTTGTACAGGCCCTTCAGGAAGGCAAAACGATTAAAAACGTCAAACAGAGCTATTTCAATAATAAAGGGCAGGAAATTACGACGATTAATCATACATATCCCATCGTCAAGGACGGCAAGATCAGGGGCGCAGTCGAAATTGCCAAGGATGTGACAAAGCTTGAACGGCTGATCAGGGAGAATATGAACAAAAAAGGTAACACAACCTATACGTTTGACAGCATTCTCGGCACCAGTCCGGCCATTCAAGACGTCATCGAAAACGCCAAGCGGGCAACGCGGACGTCATCATCTGTCCTTCTCGCAGGCGAAACCGGCACTGGAAAAGAGCTGTTTGCGCAAAGTATCCACAACGGCAGCGATCGTTCAGGAGGCCCGTTTATTTCACAAAACTGCGCGGCACTGCCAGACAGCCTTGTGGAAAGCATTTTGTTTGGAACGAAAAAAGGCGCGTTTACCGGCGCTGTAGACCAGCCCGGCCTGTTTGAACAAGCGCATGGCGGCACACTGCTGTTAGATGAAATCAACTCGCTGAATCTCAGTCTTCAGGCGAAGCTGCTGCGCGCCCTTCAAGAACGGAAAATCAGGCGCATTGGTTCGACAAAGGATACACCGATTGACGTGCGTATTATTGCCACGATGAACGAAGACCCGATTGATGCGATTGCGGGCGAACGAATGCGGAAGGACTTGTATTACAGGCTAAGCGTCGTGACGCTCATTATCCCACCGCTTCGGGAACGAAAGGAAGACATTTTGCTTCTCGCGTCGGAGTTCATCCAGAAAAACAACCACCTGTTCCAAATGAATGTCGAACACATCAGCGAAGATGTGAAGCAATTTTTCCTATCCTACGACTGGCCGGGAAATATACGTGAGCTTGAGCATATGATCGAAGGCGCAATGAATTTCATGACGGACGAGCAAACGATTACGGCTTCTCATCTGCCCTATCAATACCGCATGAAAATCAAGCAGGCTGACATCCCGGAGCCTGAAACACCAAGACACCAGCCGGCCGCGGACTTAAAGGAAAAAATGGAGAGCTTCGAAAAATACGTGATTGAGAACGTGTTAAGAAAACACGGCCATAACATCTCGCAAGCTGCTCAGGAGCTTGGCATCAGCAGACAAAGCCTCCAATACAGGCTGAAGAAATTTTCTCAACCGCCTGCCGAATCATAACCCTATTCCGGCGCAGGAAGCCTGATCAGAAAAACAGTGCCTCTGCCGATTTCACTTTTTACTTCAATCGTCCCATTGTGGCTGTCGATAATCGACTTCGTAATGGCAAGCCCCAGTCCCGAACCTCCATATTTTCGGGAGCGGGATGGGTCTGCCCTGTAAAACCGGTCAAATAAATGCGGCAAATGCTCCGGCGCGATGCCTGTGCCGTTGTCCGCTATCATCAGCATAACGCCACCATGGTCTTTTTGCAGCGAGATGGTGATGGCGCCGGTTTTCTCATCTGTAAACTGCACCGCGTTGTAAACCACATTCAGAATGACCTGTTTCATCTTATCCCGGTCAAAAACGGCTTCAGCGTGATCCTCAAGCAGCAGCTGCAGTTTTCTTTCTTTCGCAAGCAGACTGAGCTGCGGCGAACAAATGCAAAGGTACAGTCAAGTCTTCTGCATTGAAGAAAGAGAACGGCATCTATGTGTACATCATTAAAATCACAGCCAGCAACCACACAGTACAAACCATTAAAGTCAATGCTGAAAACGGAAGCATTTACAGTTAACAGGCATTGCCTGCTGTTTCACGTGTAACATCCATCTTGTATTTTTCTTCATATTCGATATATCCTTGTTCAACTGAACGGGCGTGACCCCCGTTCAGTTTTTTTGCATAAAAAACAGTCTGGCAACGGTGCCAGACTGTTTTTAGCTAACTTCCTAATTGATCTGCGGAGGAAAGCTTGATGTCAACGGATTTTTCTTTACCGCTGCGGTAAAACTTCACCTTCACCCGGTCACCGACTTTTTTCTGATAAAGCCGTTTCCGCAGATCAACAATATCATTTACTTTGTATCCGTCAAATTCCGTGATGACATCCAGTTCCTTCAGCCCTGCTTTTCCGGCAGGTGAGAAGGCATCTACACCCATCACAACCGCTCCATTGGTGACATCCTTAGGAAGCTTCAATGTTTCATCCCAATGATAGCTTGCAATATCGCTTAGCGATTTCATCTCAATGCCAAGGAACGGACGTTTGACTTTGCCGTATTTCTCTAAATCCTCTATCACAGGGATCACAAGCTTAGACGGAATCGACAGGCCAATCCCTTCAACCGCCGATTCGGCAATTTTCATTGAATTGATACCAATGACTTTCCCATCCATATTTAACAAAGCGCCGCCGCTGTTCCCAGGGTTAATGGCCGCATCTGTTTGCAGGACTTCTGCGTTCCAGTCAGGCTGTCCGTCATCGTTTGAATCCACAGGAATTGCCCTCTCCGTACCCGAGATGACGCCCTGTGTGACAGAACCTGCAAACTCAAGGCCTAACGGGTTCCCGATTGCGATAACCGGCTCACCAGATTGGACTTTATCTGAATTACCGAAGTCGGCGACTGCTTTAATTTTATCGCTTTTCACCCGTAAAACGGCAAGATCCATCAGCTGGTCACTGCCGACAAGTTCAGCCGATACACGCGAGCCGTCTTTCAAGCTGATTTCAATTTGGGAAGCGCCCTCGATGACATGATGGTTGGTCACGACATAAGCAGAGTTGTCATTTTTCTTATAGATGACACCGGAGCCGCTCCCAGCCTCACCGCTCTCTCCCCAAATGTCTGATTTTTGGATGTTCACAACGCCGACAACGGCAGGCGACACATTGCTGACAATCTTGGTGACCGCATTGTTGACACTGACATTCACCGTCCTGATTGATTCCCGGCCATTGTTGTTGTTCTGCTGCTGATCTAAGGCACCCGTATCTAACCCTTCATTTGAAAAGTACGGCATGAGAAACGCCATTAATACGGCACCGACAATCACGCCAATCAGACTAGAAAGAAAATATCCTTTTTTGCTTCTCTTTGGCTGTTCAGGAGTAGTATGTTCTTCCTCACGATCGTAATCCACCATATTCCATCCTTTCCAAGAACGTTAATATGGTTATATTGTGGGTTAGAAGCTCCTATAATAGTCATGATTTACATAGAAAAATTATACAGCGCAAAGCGGAGTGGCCTTCTTCGGATCGGTGTCATACAAATCAAATGTCTCACCCGTCACAAATCCTTTAGTAGCCAATGTCTGCTGCACAGACATTCTCGCCAGCTCCTTCATGTTGTTGTCCTGGCTCAAATGCGCCAGGTATATACGAGACGTCTCGTCGCCAATGACATCAGTCATCGCCAAGGCAGCATCTTCATTGGAAACGTGCCCGACGTCACTTAAAATCCGCCGCTTAATGCTCCATGGGTATCTTCCCATTTGCAGCATCCCAACATCATGATTGCTTTCAAACACAAACACATTCGCTGAGCGGATGATGCCTTTCATCCGGTCGCTGACATATCCCGTATCTGTCATTAATGCGAGCTTTCGGCCGTTATAATGGAATACATAAAACATCGGTTCCGCTGCGTCGTGGGAGACGCCAAACGATTCGACATCAAGTCCGCCGAACGACTTCACCGTCTCCATCGGAAACACAAACTTTTGATCGGTGTCTATTTTGCCGATCTGATTCTCCATCGCTTTCCATGTCTTCTCATTCGCATAGATCGGAAGCTTGTACTTTCTGGCGACCACGCCGAGGCCCTTAATATGGTCACTATGCTCATGCGTCACAAAAATGCCGTCTACATCATCCAGCTTACGCCCGATTTGCGCCATTAGCCCGTCCATGGCTTTCCCGCTCAAACCGGCGTCCACCAAAAATGCGTGATCCTCTGTTTCAAGATAAAACGCATTTCCCGTACTCCCGCTCGCAAGTACGCTAAATTGCAAGCTCATGTTTGTCTCACTCCATTATTTTCATTGATCTGTATCTAAAATCGTACTCTCCAAAGCATTCACAGTAAAATACTCTTGTACTGTCTTTTTCTCGCCGTTCACTTTTTTATCGTACTCGACCGTAATTCTCCATACCGGCGCCAGCACCTGCGTACTTGTCAGCGGATATTGTGCAACGTAGCCGAATTTACAGCTCTTCACAGTGCTGTATTCTTTTAATTGATTTTGATAGTACAATAGCTCAACCGCATCCATTTCAGTAATTAAGCTTTCTTTCTGAATTTGCTTGAACGTCTCGAGCGTTGTCTGATCGTATGACACAACCTCGTTTTTAGCGTTTAAGTGCAACACCACTTGTCCGATCATATTAGAAGAATTATCGGTCTTCTGGTATATATAATCGCCTTCATACGTTTGGAAGAAAATAATTTCTTTCTTCGATTTGTCAACCTTCCAAAGCTTATATTTTTCACCATCTTGGATTTTCGAAGAAACAAGTGCCTGGGCATCGTCCTCGATATTCTTCTTTGATAGGGCGATCGGATTCGTAAACTTCATTTTCAGGCTCGTTACTTTATGATCATCACTAGGCATGTCCATCAAAGGCTTTTGATCCTTGAGTGCCTCAATTTCCTCCTTGGTAAAGGCCTTTTGATTTGCTGTGATCCGGTAGCCTTCTATTGCATCCTTATTCAGGCCTTCATACGTGATATGGTCGGCCTTCATGTCATGCTCGACATCATTTTTAATGACTTCATATTCTTTGCTGGTAGCCTGCCATTTTTGAAAAAACTGATAGCCTAAGAATATATCTAAAATGAGGAAGGCAACGATGAAGATTGATTTTGTCTTATTCCACTCCACTGTTTGCCCCCTCCTTCGTCAATAAGTCCTTTGTAATAGGCACCATTTTTCCGTTTATTTTCATCGCCCAAACTGGTTCAAGCTCAACTAGAGGGTCATCATTGGTTGATGTTGATACCAATTGATAAGCAAGGAAGATCTGATCAATTTTGTCCATATCATATTTGGTTTGTTTAGAAAGCAGCATCTTCACTTCGCTGCCGCTCATCAGCTCTGTCTCGCTTGTTTTGATCGGATTCGTTCCGAGACTGTAATTCGGCCGCTTATAACTAAGAATATCATCGTTCGCCCATTGCACCGTAATCGCCGATGTCGCTCCGAACGGTTTGGCGATGCTGTTAATGACCGGCATCTGATCCATAAAGATATAGAAGCTCAGCTGCTGGCTGTCATTGATATTGAAAAATTGATAGTTATCCGTCCAGCTTCCCGTATCCTCTAGGTATTTTTGGCTCTTTTTGATTAACTCACCTGTTTGATAAGAGGTGCTCTGGACTAAATTGCGCTGCTGGAATTGCACCTGGCGCTGGCTTAGATTTACATCTAAACGGCTGATCCCATCTGTCAGCACATTTCTGTTGTTGTAATTCGAATCTTCCCTTACAATGCTCGGATCGCTGAACAAAGCCTGCTTAAAGGTGTTTGTTTTAATTGATTCTGTGACAAACTCTTTTTTGTCCATCGTAAGCGGTTTGTTCGGCAGCAGGAACTCTTTCTTTGAGCCGATTGAGAACAAACTGTACGCCGGCATGTTTGATTGCCTGTTTTTCAAGTCGTTCATAATGTTCCGGTAGTTTGCCGATTCAACGGTCACTTCCAGAATGAGCTGTTTGCTGTAAGACACCAAATAAATTTTCTTGTTCGCTTTTGTTTCATTGAACGGAATCAGAATATGATCAAACGAACTGTATTCAAACGATTGATTGGACCATTTAAACAGCGTTTGGAAAATATCAATCGGAATCGTGTCATTGAATTGCAAATCAAGCTTCGCTTCATAACCGCCTATTCCATAAAACCAGCTCTTGAATCCAACCTTGTCATACTGATCAGAAATATCTTTAATTCCTTTTACATCCCAATGCGGCAAGTCAGACCAGACTTCTTCATAGAGGGTTTCATCACCCACTTTGTAATGAGCGCCGTCATCATGGATAAACATGTCCCTCGGCCTTACCGTTTCAGACAACTTTTGGGTGTTTTTTTCGATTTTATGTTTCTCACGCACAGTAGACTCTGTTGATGATGAGCCTTCAGAAAAGTTTGGCTGGAACGTCCATATCCCCCACGTAAACACAAGACTGATGATGACGAGTACCGTAAGTAATATCGTTTTTATATTTTCACGCTTCATCCCAATCATCCTCTTGTTCCTCTTTATATGGAAGAGTAAATGTAATCGTCGTGCCTTTTCCTTCTATGCTGTCCGCCCAAATATCTCCGCCGTGCGCCTGAACCATTTCCCTGGCAATCGCCAATCCCAGACCGGTGCCGCCGAGCTTTCTCGTTCTCGCTTTATCAACCCTGTAGAAGCGGTCAAAGACTTTTTCGACATCCTTTTTCGGAATTCCAATCCCTTCATCCTTGACGCTGATATAGAGGAGTTCTTCCTCTTCATTGACATCAATTGAGAATGTGACATGTCCGCCTTCCGGTGAGTATTTTAAAGCGTTGGAAATAATATTATCGAGTACCTGCGTAATTTTATCCTGGTCAATCTCGACGTACAGATTTCTGTCCGGCAGATTTCTGATAAATTCCACATGCTGCTCTTTTGTCATTTCAAAACGGTCAATAATAAGCGACATAAACCGGACAATCTGAATCCATTCCCGGTTAAATTGATAATCCTTGCTGTCAAATTTCGAAAGCTGAAGCAGATCATTGACAAGCCGGATCATACGCTCTGTTTCATTTTGCGTCACCATTAAGAAACGCGGGGCAATGTCTTTATTTTCCCACGCGCCTTCAGCTAACGCCTCTAAATAACTGCGCATTGTCGTGAGCGGCGTCCGCAGCTCGTGTGATACATTCGCAACGAATTCTCTGCGTTCTTGATCCATTTTCTCTTGCTCGGTTACATCGTAAATGACAGCGATTAAACCATCGATTTTGCCATGTTCCCTTTGGATCACAGAGAAATTCACGCGAAGCACCGTTAGTTGATCATCGCGCTCAATCTCAAGCAGCATAGAATCCTGCTGCTCCACTAAATCTTCAAATGTATAATTCTCTTGAATCCCCAGCAAGCTCGTAATCGGCATTTCTAAGGCTGTTTCACGTGAAACGTTCAACAACTCCAGCGCCGGGCTGTTTAAGAGAATAATCGCTCCGTTTCGGTTTGTGGCGATAACGCCGTCTGTCATATAGGCAATAACGGAGGCAAGCTTTCTGCGCTCTCCTTCTGTCATCGCCTGGGCATCTTCAAGCTCTCTTGTTAAGTGATTAAACGTAGTGGCGAGCTGCCCAATTTCATCATGCCCGTACTTTTTAACCTTCCTCGAGAAATTCCCTTTCGCAAGCTCCATCGCCTGCTTTCTCATATCCGAAAGCGGATGGGTAATGGTTCTTGCCAGAAAAATACCGAGAAGGGCCGTCAAAACAAGTGCCAAACCTGTGCCGGATGCCAGTATCGTGTTGATCGTCTTCATTTGGTTAAAGACATCTTCCATACTCGCGACAACATAGATCGCGCCGACAACCTCTTGGTTTTCAGTCATGACGGGCTTCGCGGAAATGAGAACTCTGATTTTGCTTTTCGGGTCATAATACTTTCTTAAATACGATTGTTTAGTAGAAAAAATTCTTTTAAAGATCAGATCGGTCGTTTGTTTCCCTGCCACTTCCTCACCATACGGCTTTGAAGAACCGACCACTTCATAGCTCTTATCTACAAAACTAATTTCCCGAACCTCATCACTTTTCGTGAAGTCATTCAAAATACGGCTGACATCATCCTTGATAACAGTGCTGTCGTTATCGCTTTTATATTCTTGTTCGATATAGTAAGAAAGGTTGTCGATTCGCTGATTCAACGATTGTTCATACGAGTTGATCAGCGACTTCTCTACCTGATTGACAAAATATACACCAATGATTTGCATTGCAATGATAATCAAAAGCACATAAATCAAGGTAATCTTAAATTGGATCGACCGAAAAAAACCAACCTTATTCATAGGGGCATTAGTCCTGTTCTGGGTTTCTCAAGTAATAACCTACGCCGCGGCGTGTGACAATCCAATTTGGATGGCTCGGGTTGTCCTCGATTTTTTCACGAAGCCGGCGGACTGTTACGTCAACCGTTCTGACATCGCCGAAGTAATCATAGCCCCAAACAGTTTGAAGCAAATGTTCACGGGTCATCACTTGTCCGATATGTTTTGCTAAATAATGAAGCAATTCGAACTCACGATGAGTCAACTCAATTGTTTCATCTCTTTTTGATACGACGTACGCGTCAGGGAAGATGACGAGAGAGCCGATATGAATCTCGTTAGAGGACGGCTCTTCCTCCGCCGGCGCTGTTGTCAGCTGGCGGCGCAGGTTCGCTTTTACACGTGCCAGGAGCTCGCGTGTGCTGAAAGGTTTTGTGACATAGTCATCAGCACCGATTTCAAGCCCGATGACCTTGTCAATTTCTGAATCCTTAGCCGTCAGCATAATGATCGGCATATCGTATTTCTTTCTGACTTCACGGCACACTTCAACACCGTCTTTATTAGGAAGCATGATATCTAAAAGAATTAAATCAGGCTGAAGCTCTTCTACCATTTCAACGGCTTCGTTTCCGTCGTGGGCACAGTGCACTTCATAGCCTTCTTTTCTTAAGTTAAATTCCAATATATCTGCAATCGGTTTTTCATCATCTACTACAAGGATCTTTTTATCCATCATTTTGATTTTCCTCCTGCCGAATAACTTCATTTCATCTATATAACATTCGTTTCATCATTTATGGCCCATGTAAACAATGGGTCCTTGTCTATTATAACGGTTTAAGGTCAAAAGATAAAAAAAATAAAGGTTTGGAAAAAAACACATATTTCACCTTTATCCGCCCATTGTTTATCTTTTGTCATGCTGGTCAACTTTTTTTAAAATAGTTAACTTTACTGAAACCTCCCCTCACCGGAGTGCGTCTTTATCAATGACGTCTTCTTCTTTGAACCGGCCGCAGGGCCGGTTCTCCCTTTTTCTTCTATTATAACACTCTTCATGTTTGCCTTTTTCCTAAAAGAAAAAACGCACCTACGATTGCAGATGCGTTTGGTAAGTGGCTCGGGACGGAATCGAACCGCCGACACACGGATTTTCAGTCCGTTGCTCTACCAAC
This sequence comes from Bacillus sp. LR_5, assembly GCF_042709275.1. Lineage (NCBI taxonomy): Bacteria > Bacillati > Bacillota > Bacilli > Caryophanales > Bacillaceae > Bacillus > Bacillus sp. LR_5. The sequence goes on from NZ_JAVAXX010000012.1 coordinate 19,633, forward strand.
TGAGCTACCGAGCCAAATGTTTTATTTTTCTCTACTAAGTAAAGTAAAATGGCGGTCCGGACGGGACTCGAACCCGCGACCTCCTGCGTGACAGGCAGGCATTCTAACCAACTGAACTACCGGACCTTACAGTAATTTGCCGCGAGAGCTGTCGTGTCAGCCCTCGCAGACAAATAAGGAATTTAGCAATAACGCTAAAGTAAATCAATGACCCGTACGGGATTCGAACCCGTGTTACCGCCGTGAAAGGGCGGTGTCTTAACCGCTTGACCAACGGGCCTTTACGAAATGGTGAGCCATGAAGGACTCGAACCTTCGACCCTCTGATTAAAAGTCAGATGCTCTACCAACTGAGCTAATGGCTCTTAAGATGTCGGAATTTCCATAGAGCAAACGACTTGGAACAAGTTCTATCTTGTACTCTATTGAAGCAGTTTCCGTAACAACGAGATTTATAATATCACGAACAAATAGAAGTGGCAATAACTTTTTTGGTTTTTTTCATATTTTTTTCTCAGACCAACTTATATGCGGCTTTCAAACAAAAAATAAGCCCCTGAATTAGGGGCTTATAAGCAAATTCTATTTAGTTCGCACGGTACACGCTGCGAAGGACATTTGTCTGTGAACGGTCTGGACCGACAGAGAAAATAGAAAGCGGAATGCCTGTCAGCTGAGACACGCGCTCAAGATAGTGACGCGCGTTTTCCGGAAGCTCGCTCAAGCTTTTCGCGCCTGTGATATCCTCAGTCCATCCTGGCATTTCTTCATATACCGGCTCACATTCCGCAAGTGCTTTAAGACTTGCTGGGAATTCTTCAATGATCTCGCCTTTGTAGCGGTACGCCACACAGATTTTCAGCGTTTCAATTCCTGTTAAAACGTCGATTGAGTTCAGAGAAAGATCCGTAATTCCGCTCACACGGCGGGCGTGGCGGACAACAACGCTGTCAAACCAGCCAACACGGCGCGGACGGCCTGTTGTTGTTCCATACTCGCGGCCGACTTCACGGATTTGATCGCCGATTTCATCTTTCAGCTCAGTCGGGAAAGGACCGTCGCCGACACGAGTCGTATATGCTTTTGATACACCGACAACGTGCTGAATTTTGGTCGGGCCGACACCGGAACCGATCGTGACACCGCCGGCAACCGGGTTAGATGATGTAACAAACGGGTATGTTCCTTGATCGATATCAAGCATAACCCCTTGCGCGCCTTCAAACAATACACGGCGCCCTTCATCAAGAGCATCATTTAAGACAACAGATGTATCGCAGACATATTTTTCAATCTGCTGGCCGTACTCATAATATTCGTCTAAGATATCCTCAATTTTAAACCCTTCTGTCTCGTACATTTTCTCAAGCAGACGGTTTTTTTCTTCAAGATTGCGCTCAAGCTTTTCTGCAAACGCGTCACGGTCTAACAGATCCGCAATGCGAATTCCGATGCGGGCTGCTTTATCCATATAAGCAGGGCCGATTCCTTTTTTCGTTGTGCCGATCTTGTTAGCCCCTTTTCGCTCTTCTTCCACTTCATCCAATTTCAAATGATACGGCAGAATGACGTGAGCTCTGTTGCTGATTCTCAGGTTGTCTGTACTGACGTTGCGCTCATGAAGATACGCAAGCTCTGTGACTAATGCTTTTGGATCTACAACCATTCCGTTTCCGATCACACACGTTTTATCCTTATAGAAAATTCCAGACGGGATCAAGTGAAGCTTGTATGTGACTCCGTCAAACTTGATTGTATGCCCTGCGTTATTTCCGCCTTGATAACGGGCGATCACTTCTGCATTTTCTGATAGGAAATCTGTAATTTTACCTTTTCCTTCATCGCCCCATTGCGTACCTACTACAACTACTGAAGACATGTCCGTGCACCTCCGTTAACCTTTCAAAACGATTCTATTCAAACAAATCAAGTTTATCAGTGAAGAAACAGAAAGTCAATTGTAAATCCGAACATTAAATTAATGTAAATCTATATTCGTTCGCTTCCATTCATTTTATAAGCGTTTTCTCATCGCTTCGCTATAAAAAGCTTGCGAAACTTTTGTCCTTTAGCACGAAAAAGAGCTGCTAGCCTGATATCCCTTTTGTATTCATAAAAACGACTCGCCAGCCGTCCGGATCCTCTATCGTCACGCCTCCATGGCTCCAGTACGGGTTCTCAGATTCAACCTCTTGATAGCCCATGCGTTTTAGCTTTGAAGTGATCGCTGTCAGTTCATCTGCATTCGGCACATAAAAAACGAGGAGACTGTCGGGATGGGGAACGGGAGCAGTACTTTCCCCCTCATACTGGGTGAATTCCAAATGATAATCGGCATGAGGGAGACCGAACATGACACCGTCATACCCGTTATGCTGCGAAAATTCTCCAATTCGTTTCAAGCCCAGTCCCTCTTCGTAAAAACGAATGATCTTATTGAGCTGGCCTGTAGGCCGCGCAATCCGGATTTGCGCTGCGTGAAAATATGAAAAAGGGTTTCCCATGTTACCATCTCCTTTTTGCACCATTTTATTAAAACGCTTTCAAATTTACATCCGCTGAGCGAACGGTATTTTTTCCATCTTTCGAATGAAAAAACCCCAAGATCAGCCTCTTGGGGTTTATGCGCCGGGCGGAACACCGGCGTCATCAAAACGCCGTTCCAGGTTGACGAATTTATTGTATTCTTTTACGAACGCAAGAGACACGGTTCCTACCGGGCCGTTACGCTGTTTGGCAATAATGATTTCGATAATATTTTTATTCTCGGTTTCTTTGTCATAGTAGTCATCACGATAAAGGAACGCGACAATATCCGCGTCCTGCTCGATACTTCCTGATTCCCGGATATCAGACATCATCGGACGCTTATCCTGACGCTGCTCAACGCCCCGGGAAAGCTGAGAAAGCGCGATAACAGGGACTTGCAGCTCCCTGGCGATCGCCTTCAGTTCACGGGAAATTTCTGATACTTCCTGCTGACGGTTATCCTTTGAACGTCCGCTTCCCTGAATCAATTGCAGGTAGTCGATCAAAATCATGCCGAGACCGCTTTCCTGCTTCAAGCGGCGGCACTTGGCTCGGATTTCACTCACGCGGATACCCGGTGTATCATCGATGTAAATCCCGCTGTTTGACAGGCTTCCCATCGCCATCGTAAGCTTGCCCCAATCCTCTTCCGTCAGGTTACCGGTACGAAGATTTTGGGCATTGATGTTTCCTTCGGCACAGAGCATACGCATAACGAGCTGCTCTGCACCCATCTCAAGACTGAAAATCGCTACGCTTTCGTCGGTCTTGGTCGCCACGTTTTGTGCGATATTCAGGGCAAAGGCCGTTTTCCCCACTGACGGACGGGCAGCCACAATGATCAAGTCGTTGCGCTGGAACCCGGCAGTCATCCGGTCAAGCTCTGTAAACCCTGTCGGAATTCCCGTAATATCGCCTTTTCGATTGTGAAGCTGTTCGATATTGTCATAGGTTTGGACAAGGACGTCCTTAATATTTTGGAAGGCACTCGTGTTTTTGCGCTGCGCCACTTCCATAATCGTTTTTTCAGCTTCACTGAGTAAATCCTCGACCTCATCCTCACGGGTATACCCGTCTTGAGCGATGGTTGTCGCTGTTCTGATTAATCGGCGAAGAATTGATTTTTCCTCTACGATTTTCGCGTAATATTCTATGTTAGCCGCTGTCGGCACCGAGTTTGCGATATCTGTCAGATACGAAATGCCACCCACTTCTTCCAGCAGGTCTGTATTCGCAAGCTCTGACGTTACCGTCACTAGATCAACCGGTTCACCTCGGTCACCGAGCACCAGCATCGCATTATAGATTTTTTGGTGGGACATTCTATAGAAATCATCTGGAATCAATACTTCTGAAGCCAGTGTTAAAGCAGACGGCTGCAAAAAAATAGCGCCTAACACGGCTTGTTCGGCTTCTATATTTTGCGGAGGAAGCCGATCATTCAGAACGTCTGTCATGCTAAGCACCGTCCTCTCATTAAAAAATCTCCAAACTCCATTCTACCATTTCTGCAGAAAAAAAATAGAAAAATTGTCTATTTCCTGTTTTTTTCAGCTAGCCGATTGGATCGTTTCGGACAGTAACTAGGCGGGAAAAATGCAATAAAACTTGAGGGAGGAATGAATGATGATGAAAAAATATGCAGTTACACCTAATGTTGATGCGGACGGCTGGTTTATTAAGGTGGAGAATGTGGCGCCGACAGCTTTGTATACATCTAAAGACGCCGCAATTGAAAAAGCCAAACAGGTGGCAGAAGAAAACAGTCCAGCAAAGCTTGTGATTTATGACCAGTTTAAAAATGTGGAAGAAGAATACTCATTTTAACGAATGAAACCCTTCGCTGCAGCGGGGGGTTTTTGGCGGATCGACTTATTTCATCCATTGGAAGCTTGTGTGCATCATCAGATCCGCCGCTTTTTGATACAGATCCCACTCCTCGAACGAAGCAAATTTCCCCATCAGCTCCTGAAGTTTCAGCCTCACAGCTATATACTCCTCAAAGGTGACAGCTTTCTCAGTTTCTTTCTGATGCTCAGTCAGCATTTGTTTTAATAATGACAGCGGTGCGTGCATAAGAACCCTCCTTTCCTCTTTTATAACGGGCATTTACGGATTGCTCCATTCCTTTGTGACATCTTCTTACATTTCACATCTGATTCTTGTACAATGGACAGAAGAGAGGAGGGATCTTTTGTGAGACCTTTGCAAATTTCTGCTGAAACTGCCCAAAAGCTTGCAGAGTCCTTGAATCTGCCGCTTGAACAGATCATGCATATGCCTCAGCATATTCTGCTTGCCAAAATGGCTGAATTGCAAAAAGAGGACAAATCATAGCCTTCATTCACATACTTGCTTACCTGTTTCGGGATAATATGATGTATATGTTAGAAAAAAGGAGTAACTGCTTTGCCACATCCACAAAATAAAAAAATCCAATCGTTTTGGCTGATCGCCGGCATTATCTTTATCGCGTTTAACTTACGGCCCGCGATTACTTCAGTCGGTCCGGTCATCAGCTCTATCCGGGCAGAGCTGCACATGTCCAATGGGGCAGCCGGTTTTTTGACAGCACTGCCGCTGCTTTCGTTTGCAGTTCTTTCTCCGCTTGCGCCTAAGCTCGGACAGCGCCTCGGAAATGAGCGAACCTTATGGCTTGGTCTCCTGATACTGTTTATCGGCGTTTTGATTCGTTCTGCCGGCTACACTGCCGCTTTGTTTTTCGGAACGGCACTCATCGGAGTTGGAATTGCGATCGGAAACGTTCTATTGCCAAGCTTAATCAAACACAAATACCCTGAAAAGTCAGGAATCATGATCAGCCTGTATACGACATCAATGAATATATTCGCTGCTTTGGCATCGGGGGTCAGCGTACCCCTGGCGGCACAAATGGGAGGCGGCTGGAAGCAAGCCTTTCTCTTATGGGGCGGGCTGGCGTTACTTGCATTGCTGATCTGGATACCTCAGCTGCGCCACCGGGATACAGCAAACAAGGCGGTGAAGCTTCAAAACAGTTCCATTTGGGCTTCCAAAATGGCATGGTTTGTCACCATCTTTATGGGACTGCAATCATTTTTATTTTACAGCAGCATCGCTTGGTTTCCTGAAATTCTCCGTTCACACGGGATTGATACATCAACAGCCGGATGGATGGTGTCACTCATGCAATTTGCGAGTCTGCCTTCCACTTTTCTGACACCGGTTTTAGCTGACCGTGTGAAACAGCAGCGCGTTATCGTTGCGGCGCTGGCCGCAGTCTATCTGATCGGCCTATGCGGATTATTAGCGGGCGGCAGCCATACAATGCTTGCCATCTGGATGGTGATTATCGGTATCGGACAAGGCTCCAGCATTAGTTTGGCACTCGCTCTTATCGGTCTCCGCAGTGAAAATGCACAGCAGGCCGCTGCGCTGTCAGGCATGTCTCAGTCATTCGGCTATCTGCTTGCAGCCGTCGGTCCAATCTTTGTCGGCTATCTATTTGACCAGACACATTCATGGACAACACCGATTGTGCTTCTTATTGCTGCCCTGATCGTAATGGGAGCAGCCGGACTGGGAGCCGGACGAGATCGATACATTCTTCAGTCAGCGAAACAAAGAAACTCAGCATAAAAAGCGGGGAAGATATCTCCGCTTTTTTCTTTGAAATTCTTCGAATATTTATGGTTTATTCATAAGTTTTTCATATTTGTTTTTTACAATTAAACACCATAAAGAGGTGAAAAACGATGAAAACCAAACGATTCGACGTAGTCCTTATTCTCATTTTGCTTACAGCGGCTTTTCTGAATGCGTATAACATTTGGCAGGATGACACAGCGAACCAATACTATTTGGCGGCTGTGAAAAGCATGACGCAAAGCTTCCACAATTTCTTTTATGCGTCATTTGACCCTTCTGGATTTGTGACAGTAGATAAGCCGCCTGTTGTGTTATGGATTCAAACGATTTTCGCACTGATTCTCGGCGTTCACACATGGAGTGTAATCATTCCCCAGGCTCTCGCTGGAGTTGGATCTGTATTCCTTCTCTACAGAATGATCAAACCGACTTTTGGAATTGGAACGGCCCGCATTGCCGCACTTGTCATGGCTCTGACACCTATCGCAGTAGCCGTCAGCCGGACAAACAATATTGACAGCATGCTTGTCTTTACCTTATTGCTCGGTTCAGCTTGCCTGCTTCGGGCCGTGAAACAAGGCAAGCTGGTTTGGCTGCTGACGGCATTTGCCCTGATAGGACTCGCCTTTAATATGAAGATGATGCAAGCGTTTATGGTATTGCCTGCATTTGTGTTATTCTACCTGATTGCATCTCAGGTTTCTCTGAAGAAAAAAATCGGGTCTCTGATTCTGTCTCTTGTCCTACTGACAGGCCTTTCCCTCTCATGGGCGGTTGTGGTGGATTCGACCTCATCCTCCAGCCGGCCTTATGTAGGAAGCAGCCAGACCAACTCAGTGTTAGAACTGGCCTTCGGCTACAACGGCACAGAGCGGCTGCTTGGACAAACCACCGGCCTTGCAAGGAGTGATATGAATGCCGCTGGCGGCCGTAACATGCAGAATCATAGCACCATGCAACCGCCAAACAGCAACGGATCATCTTCTGACGGAAACAGCAAGTCTGACGGAAGTGCCGCCAATCAAAACGGCAATCAATCATTCGGTAACAATTCACAGGGGCCTCAGCCGCCTAGCGGACAAAACGGCGCTTTAAATGGAGGCGGAGGCACACCTCCAACAGGCAACGGAACTGGAAACGGCGGGCCTGGCGGCGGAAATGGAGGACCTGGCGGTAGCGGCGGAAAAAGCATGAATATGTTCGGCACCGGCGATGCAGGACCGCTTCGTCTCTTCCAATCGTCACTTTCCGGCCAAATCAGCTGGATGCTTCCATTCGCATTGATCGGATTGCTGGGCGGAATCGTCAGCTGGTACCGTGATCGCCGCGGACAGGCTGCTGAAATGAAAGAAACGCTATTCTGGACGGCATGGCTCGTCCCTGTAGCTGGTTTCTTCAGCGTTGCAGGATTCTTCCACCAGTATTATTTAATTATGCTGGCACCTCCGATTGCCGCACTTTCCGGTATCGGATGGTACACAATGTACCGTTTATACAAAAACAATAAAGACTGGGCCAGCTATCTTCTGCCGGCAGCCGTTCTAATCACAGCCGCGTTCCAGGTTTATATTCTGAGCGCTTATACAAGCCAAATCGGCAGTGTATGGCTGTACGTACTGGGACTCTTAGGATTCGTCATCACCCTTGCGCTTCTGATGCTTAAACGCAGCCATCCATTCAGCAAGCAGCTGACGATCATCAGCTTATGTGTTCTGCTGCTCACACCAGTCTACTGGTCAGCAACGCCGCTTCTATACGGAGGCAACAGCGTCCTTCCTGAATCCGGCCCGCAGCTTAAAAGCTCAGCAAACGGCGGAAACATGTTCTCTTCAGAGGTCGACACCGGACTCCTGTCCTATCTGAGAAAGCATAATACCGGCGAAGAGTATCTATTTGCTACTTTGACAACCGTAACGGCTGCGCCATACATCATTAATGAAAATGAATCTGTTATGGCAATGGGCGGATTTAACGGCACAGATCCAATTCTGACTGTGTCCGAACTGAAAAAACTGGTCAAAGAAGGTAAAGTAAAATACTTCCTTCTGTCAGGAAATAACTCAGGCAACAGCGAACTTGTTTCCTGGATTAAGAAAAACGGAAAAGAAATAACATCTGACGAATATAGCAGTTCTTCCAGCAGCACAAACAGCAGCCTGCAAAGCATGAGAGGAGGACCTGGCGGAGAAAGCCAGCAAACTCTTTATCTCGTGGAATAAAAAAAGAGGCTTGGATTGCTCCAAGCCTCTTTTCTATTAAACTTCTTCTTTCACATGTACCTTTAACACAGCCTGCACCTCAGGATGCAGCTTCACAGGCACGTTTGTATATCCTAATGCACGAATGCCGTCCGGCAGTTCAAGCTTCCGCTTATCTACTTTAATCTTATGGTCTTTTTGGAGCTGTTCAGTAATTTGCTTGCTTGTCACAGAACCAAATAAACGGCCGCCTTCCCCTGATTTCGCGCTGAGCTCAACTGTCAGTTTTTCTAATGTTTCTTTTAAGCTCTTCGCTTGCTCAAGCTCGGCAATAGCTTCTTTTTTCTCTTTTTGTTTTTGTCCGTTCAGCGCGCTGATGTTTGACGCGTTCGCTTCAACCGCGAGGCCTTTTTTAATTAGAAAGTTATGCGCATAACCGTCTGCTACGTTTTTGACTTCGCCTTTTTTTCCTTTTCCTTTTACATCTTGTAAGAAAATAACCTTCATCTCTGTACGCCTCCCTCAAAATACTCATCTATGGCGTGCTTCAGCCGTTCCAGCGCTTCAGAAACTGAAATGCCGGACAACTGAGTCGCCGCATTTGTTAAATGCCCTCCGCCTTCCAGCGCCTCCATGATGATCTGAACATTGACCTCGCCAAGTGACCGCGCACTGATACAAACGGTTTGTTCATCCCGTCTCGCCACCGCAAATGAAGCCTCAACTTCACTCATCGACAGCAGCGAATCGGCCGCCTGCGCAATGAGCACTTGATCGAAGTATTCCTCCTCATTTTCAGGAAGAGAAGCAATCGCAATGTTCTCTTTATAGAGGGCTGTATGCTGGATCAGCTTCGCCCGTTTAATATAGGAATCAACGGTTTCTTTCAGGAACTTCTGCACAAGCACCGTGTCGGCGCCTTTTGCCCTTAAATAAGAAGCCGCATCAAAAGTCCGCGAGCCCGTGCGGAGAGAAAAGCTCTTTGTATCCACTATTATACCAGCTAATAGGGCTGTTGCTTCAATCATATTGATTTTTAAGCGCTTCGGCTGATATTCAAGCAGCTCTGTCACCAATTCCGCTGTCGAAGAAGCGTACGGCTCCATATAAACGAGCAGCGGGTCTCTGATAAACTCCTCACCCCTGCGGTGATGGTCGATGACCACGATATGTTCAATTTTATTGACCAGCCGTTCCTCCATAACAAGTGACGGTTTATGTGTATCAACGATCACAAGCAGCGTGTCATCATTGGAGATTTCCATCGCTTCTTCAGGCGTAATAAACCTTGACCACAGCTCTTCATATTTTTTGATTTCCTCAATCAAACGCTGCACACTTGATCCGATTTGATTTGGATCAATGACAATAAAACCATCTTTGTTATTTGCCTGAGCCACCTTTAAAATCCCGATCGCTGCGCCGATAGAATCCATGTCAGGGAATTTATGCCCCATGATAATCACATTGCTGCTTTCAGAGACGATTTCCTTTAAGGCATGAGAAATGACGCGGGCCCGCACCCTTGTTCGTTTCTCCATCGGGTTTGTTTTACCTCCGTAAAACTTCACCTTGCCGTTCGGCAGCTTAATGGCTACTTGGTCTCCGCCGCGTCCCAACGCTAAGTCCAAGCTGGATTGCGCCAAATCGCCAAGTTCTTTCAGCGAGGAGACTGAAGCCCCGACACCAACGCTTAACGTCAGTGCTACACCGTCAAATGAGGTTTTTTCCCGCACCTCATCTAGAATCGAAAACTTCGAATTTTCGAGTTCAGTTAAGATGTGTTCATTAAGTACAGCAATAAAGCGTTCTGAAGACGTCCTTTTCAGGAAGATCCCGTACTCCTGCGCCCAGGCGTTCAGCAAAGATGTTACCTGGCTGTTCATCGTGCTTCTCGTCTGGTCATCCAATCCTTGGGTCACATCATCATAGTTATCAAGGAAAATATATGCCAGCACGGTTCTTTCGTTTTCGTATAGCTTTTCAATCTGGATTTGTTCCGTTACATCAAAGAAATACAGCAGGCGCTCATCCCGTTTGATGACAACCTTAAACTTACGGTCATTCAATGTAACCGTTTCCGATTCCACCTCTTGTTTGATGAGCGGTACAACCGACTCACAAGTATCGTAAAGGGACCTCCCCACTAATGTGCTTTCATTAAAGCAAGAAGAAAGAAACGGATTTGCCCATTCTATATAATATTGGTCATTAAAAAGCATGATGCCGATCGGCATTTCCATCAATGCCTCTTCACCGACTTTTTTCAACCTGTAGGATAACGTAGAAATATAAGCATCAATCTCTTTTCGAATAAGAGAATCAGCACGTTTAATAAAAAACAAAATAACTGCGAGCAGCAGTACTTCGACGGTTCCTAATATCCAGTTAAAATAAAAGCTGATGAGGATTGTAATGATTGACAGAGCAATCAATGCATAGATGGGATACCGAAACAGCGGTTTTTCATAAAAGCTTGGCATTTCTATCACTCCCCACCGTGTGAGTAAAACTTCATGTTCACTTCACCTTATTCCTTATATTAAAGCCCATATCTATAACGCCTAAAATGCGAATGGCTGCCATAAAGATCGGATGTATAAACCCAAGAATCACTGCAATTACAGCCGCAGCCTTCGGATATTGTTTCTTATGGCAATAGAAAAAGATAAATGATAAACCTTGGATAAAAATCAGAAACCCGAGTATAAACTCCCCATTTAAAGCGATAGAGTACAGCATTTGGCCTTTTTCTAAAGGCAAAAATGAAAGTATGACGATCATTAAATACAGCACTACAACACTTTGCGGAAACTTCAACTCTCTAAAAGGCTTTAGATTAGGAATATCGGGGGAGAATCGCCTTAAGAGCGGCTTAGCGATAAGGTAACTGAGGAAAGAAAAAATAGCTCCTACCATCACAATAGCTGTTGGAAAAAGATATTGAACGATACCCAATTGTTCTTCCATCAGTTTCAATTGCTTCTCAAGCTGTTCAGCATTGCCCGACTGCTTCACTACAGTTTCTACAATATCAAGAGATTGCCGGTATTGTGTCATCGCTTCATCAATGATATTGATACCCAAAAACTGAATGCTTATCACAAAATAGAAGACAATACAAAGCATATAAATAAGAGCGCCCGAAATAATGGCGTGCCCGGGTTCTTTCTTTTTGAAATAGTGCCCCATGGCAATGCCGGCGCAAGCTGACATAAAAGCTACAATAAGCCCGGTAAAGGACCCAACAATAAAAACAACCGGAAGACTGACAATGCCCATCCATATCCCTAACTTCAATCCATGTCTAATCGTATACAGGATCATGGGCAGCGGCAGTGCAAATAACAGAATTGTTCCAATCACAGGAACATAAACGACCAAAATCGTGATGATCGCAAACAGACTGATTAAAATAGCACCTTCCATTAATGCTCTCGTTTGTTTCACTTAGTCACCTCGTATCATCCTGAACATACGAATAGAAAAGAGCAGCATAAACGACTGCTCTTTTTTCATCGCTGCAACATGCTTTGCACCGAATGTTTTTTTATATCATCTCTAAATTTTACTTTTATATTTTAACATAAGTCCAAATCGCAAGTAAAATGACGCCAATGTTTCATGTGAAACATTGCAAATGAAAAGACATTCTTTGAAAAGAATGCCCATCACGGTTAATGTTTATCATCCATAAAGCCAGAAGATTCCTTGTTTTTCTTTTTCGTTTTTCTGACATACATAAAAATTAAGATCACCAGTAAAAGGGTTGTTGCTTGCAGAACGCCGCTGCTAAACAAGAAAAAGTTCTTTATCATCTCCCACATCGTGTTTCACCTCTTTTTGCATGTTCTCAACCCGTATCCTATATAAGATGAATTTCCCTTTTTAAAAACTTCAAAACATCATGAACAACATTGAGCGTTGGGCATATGCTGATATGGAATCTGATTGATAAAGGAGAATTGTTACATGGATGAACGCAGAACATTGGCTTGGCATGAAACATTAGAAATGCACGAGCTGGTTGCTTTTCAATCAAATGGACTCATTAGGCTGAAGAAAATGATAAGAGAAGTAAAAGACCCTCAGCTCAGACAGCTTTATAGTGTGTCCATTCAGGCTGTTGAGCAAAATCTAAGAGAGCTTCTTCCATTCTTCCCGCAGGCGCCGCACAGAGAGGACGAGGAAGAAGAACGCGCGGATAACCCATTTTACAGCGGTGATCTTCTCGGGTTTGCCAAAACGTCTGTCCGCAGCTATGCCATCGCGATTACAGAAACAGCAACACCTCAATTAAGAAACGTACTGGTCAAACAGCTGAATGCTGCCATCCAGTTGCATGCACAAGTTTATCGATACATGTATCAGCATGGATACTATCCGTCTTACAACCTTTCTGAACTGTTGAAAAATGACGTCAGAAACGCCAACAGAGCCCTTTCAATGAAATAAAACAAGCAGCAAAGGAGTTCCCTTTGCTGCTATTTCTGCTGATCCTTCAGCAAGCCGTTCGACCGATAAGATTCCAGCACATCTCTGTTGGATTCTCCCCATTCTTTCATTTGCAAAACAATCGGTTCAAGCGTTCGACCAAATTCCGTCAGAGAGTATTCAACCTTGGGCGGCACCTGATGGTAAACCTCACGATGCACGATGCCGTCCGCTTCCAGCTCCCGAAGCTGAAGGGTGAGCATTCTTTGGGTGATACTCGGGCAAATTCGACGAAACTCATTAAACCGTTTCTTGCCATCTATCATGTGATAAAGAAGAATTCCTTTCCACTTTCCGCCAATCACATCTAGTGTAAATTCAACTGGACAGCCTTCTTTGTTCGGGTATATATTCTTTTTTTCACTCATTCTTGACCCTCCAATAGTACCTTTTTTGATACTACATCACATTTCGCAACTAAGCTACCCAGTATTTTACACACCTTTTCCTCTCAGCTCAAAGAAAATGCTTCTTATTCACATCAATTTTTACGGGTTTGTATGATTACACCTGCAGCAAGACGTGTTAAACTATATAAAGATTACACTACTTAAAAAATAGATAAGGAGCTATCATGGAAAAAATACTTATTTTCGGACACCAAAACCCAGACACAGATACGATTTGTTCTGCGATTGCTTATGCTGATTTGAAAAACAAACTCGGCTTTAATGCTGAGCCAGTCCGTCTTGGACAAGTCAACGGCGAAACACAATACGCGCTTGACTATTTCAAACAAGAAAGCCCGCGTCTTGTTGAAACAGCCGCAAACGAAGTAAACGGCGTTATCTTGGTTGACCATAACGAACGCCAGCAAAGCATCAAGGACATTGAAGATGTTCAGGTTCTAGAAGTGATCGACCACCACCGCATCGCTAACTTTGAAACAGCTGAGCCGCTTTACTATCGTGCTGAGCCTGTAGGCTGTACGGCTACAATCTTAAACAAAATGTACAAAGAAAATAACGTGAAAATCGAGAAAGAAATTGCCGGCCTGATGCTGTCTGCGATCATTTCTGACTCACTGTTATTCAAATCTCCAACTTGCACAGACCAAGACGTAGCGGCAGCAAAAGAGCTTGCGGAAATCGCCGGCGTAGATGCTGAAGAATACGGCTTGAACATGCTGAAAGCTGGCGCTGATTTAAGCAAAAAAACAGTGGAAGAGCTGATTTCTCTTGATGCGAAAGAATTTACACTCGGCAGCAAAAAAGTCGAAATCGCACAAGTGAACACAGTAGACATTGAAGATGTAAAAAAACGCCAAGCTGAATTAGAAGCTGTGATTTCTAACGTTGTGGCTGAGAAGAACCTTGACCTGTTCCTTCTTGTCATCACAGACATCTTAGAAAATGATTCACTTGCCCTTGCGATCGGTAACGAAGCAGCGAAAGTGGAAAAAGCGTTCAACGTTACATTAGAAAACAACACGGCCCTCTTAAAAGGCGTTGTTTCCCGTAAAAAACAAGTCGTTCCTGTCTTAACTGACGCAATGGCTGAATAATAAAAAAGCATCCCTCATCGGGATGCTTTTTCTTATTCGCCCAGCTTTTCAATCTGGCCCATCACATCAGTAATTTGCTTTGCGTTCTGGACAAGGTCTGACTGCTCCCATTCTTCAAGCGATACCTTGCCTTCTTCCACTTGTTTCAACACATCGTCAGCACTTTTCTGCAATGTTTCGTTATGCTCCTGAACGGTTTGATGAATCTCCGCCGCAGCATCAGGCGGTGTTAATTCATTAAAATCAGCGGCAGCCTGCTGAATCGACTCAAGCTGTGCTTCAAGTTTTTCTTTCGCCTCAGTGTCATTTACAGCTTGCTCAGCCAATTCAGGCGCATCCTCTGCAAATGTCTTCACCTTCTCCACATAGCCGGCGGCTTCACTTGTATAATTCAATCCGTCATTCACCTGATCAAGCATGCCGCATCCGCCTGCACTCAAAAGCCCCACTCCGCCAAGAACAGTCAAAATGATTTTCATCGTCAGCCTCCTCATCGCTTCTTCTTCATTTTTTCTTTTAAGATCGGGATCAATTTCTCTTTTGCTAACGGCAGCCCTTTCCTCACCAATTCTCGCTTCAGCCACTTTTTCAGCTTAGACATCCTGACGCTCCTCTCCCTTTTTGATAAAAATGAAAAAACTCCACCGATTTGGTGAAGTTCCGAAACAAAAAGACCTTCACCAAATCAGATTTGGCAAAGGTCTCGCTAACAATTAGATTGCCAGCAAAGCCGAGGGCATCTTGCCCCGTAATGACGACTTTACTGTGAAAGCTACTCCCCTTTGGAGTGTTCATTTTTATTACTTTCATTCTAAAGCACCGGGCTTTTCCAGTCAAATTCCTGCTGTCCGTTTACACAAAAGTCCACTGTGGTATTTAAAATTTGAATGGTATTTCCATCAGGAGATCATGCTATGACAGAGGAGGTTTTCATCATGAGTCAAGAGCGCGTGAAACGGCCTGGACATACCAGATGGTACATATCTTCGTTACTCAGCGGCATTATTATTCTTAATTATTTTGACCGAGTGGCCATCTCTGTAGCGGCCCCTGCGATACAAGATTCGTTTCACCTTACAGCAACTGAACTCGGCATCGTGTTTTCCATTTACACCTATTCCTATACACTGATGCAGCTGCCTGTCGGAAGTTTGCTGGACCGGTTTGGCGTGGCGTGGGTCACGAGGATTGGAATGACGATATGGAGCTTATTAACGATCCTTCTTGCTTTTTTGCAAGGAAAATTGCTGCTGTATTTGTTCCGGTTTCTCATTGGGCTGACGAGCGCCTCTGCGTTCCCTGCCGCCTCCAAGGCAACCGCACTATGGTTTCCTCCAAGTGAGCGGGGATTGGCAAACTCACTGTTCGACTCGGCCGCCAAATTTTCAAACGTAATCGGCGCGCCATTGGTCGCCTTTCTTGTCACAACTTTTGACTGGCGTGTCGCTTTTTTGACGATTGGATGCATCAATGTGCTGTTTACGATCTTTTTCTGGCAGTATTATGAGCAGCCTGAACGGCACAAACGCATTTCCAAAAGTGAGCTAAACTATATTCAAAGACACAATTCAATTACAACAGAGCAAATCCCTTACAAAACGGGTCCGCTTTTAAAAAAGCTTTTCTCCAACCGGAAAGTATGGGGCTTAATGATCGGATTTACAGGGTACGGCTATACATTCAACCTGCTGCTCACCTGGCTTCCGACTTTCTTTAAACATACATACGGAATGGATCTCATGTCGTCCGGTTTATTTACAGCCGTGCCATGGCTGATCTCAACCATTTCCGGAATTGTAGTCGGGGGATGGCTCGTCGATTACTTTATTAAGAAAGGTTATCCTAACACCAAGGTATACCGAACCGTAATCATTGTTGGAATGAGCTTCGGCTTTTTCTTTTTAGGCTCCATTCTGACGAACAATATCACCATCGCGATTATCTGTATTTCAATCGGCCTTGCCGGTATTTCTGCAACCGCTCCAGTCGGCTGGTCCATCTCCGCAGAGCTGGCGCCGATCGGTTCCGTATCCATGCTAAGCTCCATGGTGAACCTGGCAAACAACCTGTTCGGAGGCATTATTGCCGCTTCACTGACGGGGTATTTGTTTGATGTGACAGGCTCCTTTACGCTCAGCTTTCTGGTAGCTGGTTTTGTGCTGTTGCTGGGATTGGTTTTTTATGTGTTTGTGTTAGGGGATGTAAAACGAATTAAGCTGGAATAAAGAGTGCTTGCTGAAAGCACTCTTTTTTGCATAGATGTATCTTACGTTAGGCCACTCCCAAAAATCGAAACATTCTGGCGGTCATACGTAAATCTCCGCCCGTTCCATTTCAATACGGTTTGAACATATCCCAGCGAGTCGGCGTTATACCTCCCGGCGATCCGCTGATACGCCACAAGTTCGTATGTGCCGTCTCTGTCAAAATCAACCGGATACAGGCCAGACAAAGGATTGACCCAGCCTTCTATCGGCATTTTTAACACACCCTGGCTGGTATAAATCTCATTCAAATATTCCCTGCCCTTGTAAGTAAGATCGAGGATATACGTTTCATTCTGATGATGGCTGATGACACTTGCTTTATATTGATTTTGATAGCTCACACTGTACTTAAATTCATCATTAAACACATCCGAGTTAAAAATCTGTCGGAACTGCCGATTTAGATAGGCAAAAATATACGCATATATAGTGCCGCCGCTTCCCCCAGTGTCTATCACCACTGCCACATCATCAATCTTGTCGCCTGTCATATCCCCAAGAAATAGAGACGGATTGTATCCCAGATTGTTTTGGAGCTGGATTCGCTGTTCCTGATGGGTTCTGCCGTCACGGATCACCAATGTGATATTTCTCCATAAAGGGCTGCCAGTCATTTGGCTGCCAGTGAGAAAGACTTCGTCAATTACGCCGTCTCCCGTTACATCCCCGCGGGCTGATGCAATGATTGCACGAGAGGAGACAGGCTGCCGAAAAACGTATGGATGTGGAACAAGTCCTCTGCCTTCATAAAACCAATAAGGAGCCATTCTGATGTCATACAGATTCATTGGCGTCACCTTCCCTATTCAGCTGAATGAATTATTATATGCAGGAATGGCACATCGAAGGACGCTAAACACCAATTAAATCCGTACCATATGAATTATCGATTGCACAAAGCCACTCGCCTTGCGCATTCTTCTTAAATACATAGGTCGCTCTTCTTTCCATCGCATACTCGGAATTCTTTTTATCCGAATCAAGCAGTGTCTGAGAAAGGACGAGTACAGTGTCACCTGCTTCCAACATGATCATTTCCCCTTGTGTCGGGACAATATGATGATTGAAATAGTTCGCGATCTTGATAAATGCTTTCTTGATTTCTTCTTTGCCTCGCGCGATCATGCCAGGCTTCACAACTAAAATGGCATCTTCCGTGTAGTACGTCATCAGTGTATCATGGTTGGATATATTATACATCGTTTGACCCGCTGAAACCGTAAAAACAAAATGAAAAGTATTCCTATTTCCTATATAATCAAATAGATATATTTAACAAAGTACCCAGTGAAGGGGTGGACAATATTGTCTGCGGAAGTAACGTTACATGACAATATACATCATGATTTACGTGCGGATTGCCAGCATTGTTTTGGCCTGTGCTGTGTCGCCTTGCCTTATGCGAAATCAGCGGATTTTGCTTTTGATAAAGACGGGGGCACGCCTTGCCGCAACTTACAATCAAACTATCAATGTTCTATACATAAAGATCTCAGAGAAAAAGGATTTCGAGGCTGTTCTGCATATGAATGCTTTGGCGCCGGCCAGAAGGTATCCCAAATCACTTATGAGGGAAAGGATTGGCGAAATAACCCGGAAACAGCCAACGAGATGTTTGACGTTTTTCCCATCATGCAGCAGCTGCACGAAATGCTCTGGTATTTATATGAAGCTCTTTCTATAGATATAGCCAAGCCGATTCATCCTGAACTGAGAACTAGTTTCGAAAAAATAGAAAGGCTCACCAGACTCAGCAAAGAACGCTTGCTGACACTGCAGGTGGACGAGCATCGAGCTGAGGTCAATGAATGGCTGTTAAAAACGAGTGAGCTGGTGCGTGCCCAAGCCCGCAATCCAAAACTCCCGAAAAAAATCAGCCGGGGAAGTGTTCTAATCGGCGCGAAACTGAAAGGGCTCGATCTAAGAGGAGCAAACCTAAGAGGGGCGCTGCTCATAGCCGCCGATCTGAGAAATGCTGATCTGAGAACGACAGACTTTATCGGTGCAGATGTGAGAGACGCTGATCTCAGCGGCGCCGACCTGACCGGCAGCATCTTTCTGACGCAGGCACAGGTGAATGCTGCAAACGGCGATTCAAACACAAAACTTCCACCGTCTCTGCAAACCCCTGCCCATTGGAAATAAAAAAGGACCTGCCTGCGGTCCTTTTTTTGCTGCCATCATTCGTCTTTAACAGCAGTTGGTGAAAATGAGTAGTGCTAATCTTATAGTTACCTTTTATTCTGTGAAATGTCGGGTACCAAACATCAGTCATAATGCTTTATCCGGCATTTTCACACTTCTAGCCAAGTATCCCGACAGCCATAATGCAACCAGCAGCATGAAGGTGATCATACCGACGACACCCAGCCAGTGAAAAGCAGACCAGAATAGCCCGCCGACTGTTCCGCAAATACTTGAACCGGCGTAATAAAAGAACAAATACAGCGATGACGCCTGCGCTTTGTTGTGAAGCGCTCTCCTGCCCACCCAGCTGCTGGCGACTGAGTGCCCGCCGAAGAAGCCGAAGGTAAAGAGGGCAATCCCCAGAATTTTCACTGCTAACACACTGTTTATCGTTAACAAAGCACCCGTGATGACGATGAAAATATTCATCACCAGTATTTTCGGATAGCCATATTGATCAACCATTCTTCCAATGAAAGACGAGCTGAAAATCCCTACAATCATCACAATAAAAATCCAGCTGACAAACGCTTTATTAAACGAATATGGCGGTCCCAACAGCACATACGCAATGTAGTTAAACAATGCAACATTGCTTCCGAGCAGCAAAAAACCAATGAGGAACAAGCTTAATAGTCTCCGGTCCTTCAAGTGGCTGATGAGAGACATTCCCAATTGCCCGAGCTCCAATTTTCTCGGGGTAAAATTTCTGGATGGAGGCAAATTTATAAAAAATATAATACTTGCGATCAAACTAATCACACCAATTGACCCCATCGCCATATGCCAAGTAAAGTACTCGCTCAGGAGCCCTGACACGATCCTTCCAAAAACGGCGCCGATCGCGTTTCCGCTGATATACAGCCCCATCGCCGATCCAAGGCTTCCGGGTTCAATTTCTTCTCCCAGATAAGCCATCGCAATAGAAGGAAGGCCAGCGAGCGCAATCCCTTGAATGGTTCTCAATACGAGCAGCGTATGAAAGTTCGGGCTGAAGGCCGACGCCAGACAAAGAACGGATGTGGCCAGCATGGATACAGCCATAATCGGCTTGCGTCCCCACACCTCGGACAATGAACCAAAGACAAGCATACTCACAGCTAACAGCATTGTTGTAACGGATAAAGAAAGACTCGCCGCAGTAGGTGTCACATGAAATTCCCGCGTGAATTCCTTCAGGAGCGGCTGTACGCAATAAAGAATTGCAAATGTATTGAAACCCGCGGCAAAGAAAGCAAACGTAATTTCCCGAAAAACCGGTGTGCCTTTTTGAATGTATGTCATCGGGACTTTATCGGTCCCTTAGCATGTTGTTGAGCACTGCCATTCATAAACAACCATCCTTTATTTCTTACGAATTCAAACATCCTCGAGTCTGTTTATACATTTATCTTAGCACCGTTAATATATGTTGTATAATGCATATAAAATATCCTTTTCATGCTTATATGTAATTTAGGAGGGATGAGGGTTGGAATGGGAACAACTTGAATATTTTCAAACACTGGCCCAGATGCAGCACGTGACGAAGGCGGCAAAAAGCCTCTCCATCACACAGCCTGCGCTTTCACGCTCTATCGCCAGACTGGAAAACCATTTAGGCGTCCCGCTATTCGACAGGCACGGACGATCCATTACCTTAAATAAATACGGACACATCTTTTTACGGCGGGTTCAGGCGATGATGAAGGAGTACACCGAAGGAAAAGAGGAAATCCAAGCCTTATTAAAACCGGACCAAGGTGAAGTATCTCTCGGCTTTTTGCATACTTTAGGGACAACGCTCGTGCCCGATCTCATCGGCTCCTTCCAGCAGGAATACCCCAACATTTCCTTCCAACTGAAGCAAAACCATTCTTATTGGCTGCTTGAACGATTAAAATCCGGAGATCTGGACCTCTGTCTCCTCGCTTCGATCAAG
The DNA here is from genome assembly GCF_042709275.1 of Bacillus sp. LR_5. Classification (NCBI taxonomy): domain Bacteria; kingdom Bacillati; phylum Bacillota; class Bacilli; order Caryophanales; family Bacillaceae; genus Bacillus; species Bacillus sp. LR_5. Next base: position 40,360 of record NZ_JAVAXX010000012.1, read on the forward strand.
CCTGAAAAGCCGATCCAATGGATCAAGCTGTGGAGTGAAGAACTTTTTGTATTTGTGCCAAACGATCACCCATTAGCCACTCATGAAAGCATTACCCTGAGTGAGATTGCCGGGGAGCGTTTTATTTTATTGAAAAAAGGCTACGCACTTCGGATGACAGTCGATGAGCTGTTTGAGAAAGCCGATATACAGCCAAACATTATGTTTGAAGGGGAAGAAGCCGCCACCGCAGCAGGTTTTGTCGCTGCCGGGCTCGGCATATCCATTCTGCCCGATCTGAAAGGCTTAGACCAAAGCAAAATTACAAAAATCCGCGTCAGCTGGCCAGAATGTCAGCGTGTCATAGGAATCGCCTGGATAAAAGGCCGATTTTTATCGCCAGTTGCTGAGACCTTTAAACAATATGTCATCAGCCATTTTTCTGAGTAAGGGAGGATCACATCGTGAATGTGAAAAGAATAACGTCAGAACATGATTTACATACAGCGTTTGAAATCAGAAAAACTGTATTTGTAGAAGAACAAGGCTGTCCCGTTTCCGATGAATTCGATGAGTTCGATACACTCCGTGAAGATTGCCGGCACATTCTCGTTTATCATGAGAAGGAACCCGTTGGCACTGCCCGTGTCCGTATCATTGAACACGTGGGGAAACTGGAAAGAATCTGCATTCTGAAGCCTTATCGCAAATTCGGGCTGGGCAAAGTGATCGTCGATGCATTAGAACACATTGTGAAAGAACAAGGCATTTCTGCCTTCAAACTGCACGGCCAGACACAAGCGGCAGGCTTTTATGAAAAGCTCGGCTATCAGACAGCATCAGAAGAATTTATACTGGACGGCATTCCGCATGTGCTGATGACAAAAAAAGATGATTCCAGCCTATGAATTGTTCACAAATTTGTCACTTATGAGCATGAGTGGTTCATTGGTATACTAATCACCGATTATGGAGAGAAGGATTGATTGTATGCCAACAAATAAAAAAGAAGGTCTTATATTTGGCGTGATGATGTGCTTTGGAATGGTCTGCGTCATGTCGATTTACAATGCCATCATCAACGGAGCCATACAGGATTTTTCACTGGTGACAGCTTTTGAAATGGTCATCGGTTTTATTGTCGCACTGCTGTTAGATTTACTATTAGTGGGCCCCCTTGCCAAAAAGATTGCGTTCAGTTTGCCGTTCGACAAGTCTAAGAAATTATATGTCATCCTCGCCATGTCGACGTGTATGGTGATCGGCATGGTGCTTTGTATGTCTGTGTTCGGTTTAGTGACAGCAGCTTTATCAAATGGACTTAACGGGGACAGCCTCTTCAGCGCTTACCTGATGATTGTATTGAAAAATTTCATCTTAGCTTATCCCTTGCAATTACTGATTATGGGTCCATTAGTCAGAGGGGTTTTTATGAAATTTGTAAAACCGAAGCTCACAGCTGCTGTTTAAATAGAAAAGGAGTGAGCGTTACACCCACTCCTTTTCCCAATGATTTTCAGCACACCGCCTCACAAATCGAATGTAAAACAAGCTCCGCAAAAGCCTCCGCGGCAGGCAGCTGCAATTTTTCTTTGTGATTAACATATGAGAGTAAAGCGGATTAAAGGTTTCAACATGATGAAGGATTTTCAGCTTTCCCGCCTCCACTTCTTCTTTCACTGTGATATAAGGCAAAACAGAAAATCGGGATCTGCCGATTTATGTTTGATCTCTGATGAGCCTATTAATATCAGAGCTCATTGAGATATCTGAGTATCTTTAAATTTCTCTCAAAACATATCAATATTTGTTTTGGTATGTTTTTTCTTACTTCAATTAATCCCTATACCTTAACACATAGTTTTTATACAATTCTTTGTTATAAAGAATTTCTTCGCCATGTGAAGAGCAAATGAGCGCTGGTTTGATTTGATCTATGATTGCACCGCTATCGATGTTCTCATTCATATTAATGCTGAATTTTCTGATAGGGGGATGTAAATCCTCCTTGCTTGTGATAAAAAGGTCTCCTGTTAATAGGGTACGATCGATTTCATGATGATACACGACATGCCCCGGGGAATGTCCGGGTGTTAAATAGTATTGCAAAGGCAAGTGAGCCAGCGTTTGCGCCGTCAGCGGCTGGACAATATGAGCCACCCCTGTGTTCTCCACTTCATCTTTGTTCGGATAAGGCGCTTCCCCATTGATATACACTAGCTCTTTTTCATGGGCATAAATCGGAATATCAAATCTCTCTAACCATTTTGATGCACCTCCGATATGATCACTGTGGCCATGGGTAAGCAAGATGGCTTTTGGATTGCCGATCGCTAACGCTGCCCTAATTTGAGCATCAGCAAAACGTTCTATTCCCGTATCAATGATATAAACATCATCACCATCTTTGATAAACCAAATATGAACCGGAATACGAAGAGGCACATCAAGCTCAAATTCACATTGAAAGACATGTTCTGATAGTTGTCTCAAGTTCATGCAAACCACTCCCTTTGGAAATTTTTGATATCATTACTGTAATACATCTGAGTTAGATATGTAATGGCGCACATTTTTGTAACTTACATTGTGAGGTGACAAAGATGGGAAACCGGTTAAATGGATTTGGCGCTTGCAGTGCAGAAGTAGAAAAGGCTTGTCCCGTGGAAATGACGCTGCATATTATCGGCGGGAAATGGAAAGGAATCATCATCGATATCCTGTCTCACAAATCAGCCTGGTTTAATGAGCTGAAACGGACCATACCAGGCATTACACAAAGAATGCTGACACTGCAGCTGAGAGAACTGGAAGCAGATGGTGTTGTGAAGAGAAATGTAGAGAACACTATCCCCAAGAAGGTGGAGTATTCTTTGACAGAACTAGGTGAAAAGCTTTCTCCTATTATTGCATCCATGAGGCTGTGGGGGAATGAGTATATGAGTAAAAATGAGTGAAAATGACTTTATAGATTTTACAGAAAACAGAAGGGTTTCCTTTTAAGTGAACGGAACATTTTCAAGGCAGATTATCTTGAAAATGTTCCAACAATTCAGCAGACTGATATTCTTGAGAATCAGAAGCAGGGTTCTCGCCAGCTTGGCTCGACTTGTTGTCCATTAATAATCCCTTTTGTTCCCCTTCTTCACATATTCCCAATCACGTTCTATATTTTTCCTGACTCTATGAACGAGTTTAAAAATGGTTTCCTTTTCCTCAGGCGTAAAACCAGACAAGGCCACTTCCATGGAATGTTCTCCTTCTCTTCTTAACAATGGATACACCTTTTTTCCTTTCTCAGTCGGGAACAGTTTTTTTATTTTTTTATTTTGCTCATCCGGCTGTTTTTGAATAAATCCCTGCATTTCTAATTTCTTAATGGCCCGCGCAGCCGTTGTTCGGTCCACTTTTATCATTTCCGCCAATTTTTCTTGAATAATTCCCGGATTTTCGTATATACGTACGAGATAGAGATACTGCCCTCTTGTTAAGTCCAAATCTTTAAATTCAATATTGCTTATGGAATCCAACGCTCTTGCTATCATGCCGATCTCACGCAAAATGTCATTCATTCCTAAAACCCCTCACGTATTTTTGTTGCAATTACAACAAAATTGTTTTAACCTTACTATTATAAGACCACATGCATGCTGTACAGTCCAGACTAATATCAGAAAAGGATTGATCAATTATGAATATAAAAAGAATAACAACAGAAACTGATTTACATGTTGCTCTAGATATTAGAAGAATGGTATTCATTGAGGAGCAGCATGTATCTGAATCGGATGAGTTCGATGAATTTGATACGCTCCAAGAACAATGCCAGCATATTTTGGTATATCATGAAAATCAGCCCGTTGGCACAGGTCGTGTGCGCATCGTTGACCATACAGCAAAGCTGGAAAGAATCTGCATCCTAAAACCTTGCCGTAAGTACGGATTGGGTAAAGTCATCATAAGAGGGTTAGAAGAAATCATGAAAGAAAAAGGAATGACTGCATTTAAGCTGCATGGGCAAACACAAGCAGCAGGCTTTTATAAAAAACTGGGCTATCAGATTGCCTCACAGGAATTTATGGAAGACGGCATCCCGCACGTCTTGATGACAAAAGAATGATCACGAATAAAATGAAATATGTTTATTACGTGTTAGGTATCCTCATATTAAGTTTAGGCATTTCTTTAACGATACAATCAGGATTAGGCACATCGCCCTTCGATGCCCTTTTGGTTGGCCTTTCAAAAGAAGTCGGTCTTACCGTGGGCAGCTGGGAGGTCCTTATTTCTGTGATCCTCTTAATCTGTAACTCTATATTAACGAGAAAAAAGCCTATGTTGCTGGGGTTGGTTACAGCATTCATTACTGGGATAGGCATTGACCTATGGTTGTTTGTTATAAAAAATACCATTTATCTAAACGCGTTGTTAAGCAAACTGATTTGTTTCGGAATTGGTTTGGTGTTCATCGGTCTTGGAACAGCCATCTATCTTCAGACGAAATTTGCATCAACTCCTATCGATCATTTAACACTCATCATCCGAGATATCGCCAAAAGAACGATCTTATTTTCAAGAACATTGGTATATGCTCTTTTCTTCGTATTAGCTATTATATGTAAAGGCCCTATCGGCATCGGAACGCTTTTAACTGTTTGTTTAGGAGGAATAATCCTTCACTTTTTTATGCCTTTTGTTGAAAGACGCTTCTTATCCTCGAAAATGTAAATTGATGGTTGAATACCAGTTTCTTATAAAAAAAGAAAAGAAGAGGTTAAAAAAACCTCTTCGTCTTCAAAAACCTTGCTATCATTAATGCTGCTGAGGAGATGGGAGTTGAACCTCTACCTCCGTCTATTAGATCCCCAATCAAGAGGAAGCCATCTTGTTTTTTAAGCTTTCTGTGTTTGTGCTTCCTTGCTTGAACGCTTATTCCCCTTATAGATAAAATAAAGGGAAATAATCATAAATAGCAATGCAAAGACACGTTTAATATCTAATTCTATGACTAAACTATTAAACCATCCAAAATGATCAATCATTACCCCAATTACAAGTTGGCCAGCTATACCAGCAATATTAGTTGCAATAACCCCTATTCTTGGAACGGCTATGACAGTTAGCAGCAAATATGCCGTACCCAAAAACGCTGCACTTAATTGCCATTTAGGCGCTTCTAGAAGCCCAAGCACATTTCCACTGCCAAAAAATAAAATGAAAATAGTAAGAAACATTGTTCCAGTGAGAAAGGTTAAAAATGTTGTTTCAATTGTTCCAGCTTTCCTACTAAATGTACCATTAATAGATGATTGTGCGCTTAATGTGACACCGCCAATCAATGTGAATAAAATCATAAATAGCCCCATTATTAAAGACCTCCTAGTTTATTAATATAAGTGCAATAATCATTGAAATTACGGCAAAAATCTTTTCTTTATTAACCCTCGTTTTCTTACTTCCAAGCCATCCAAAATGTTCAATAACCATACTCATTATCAATTGCCCGATAATGACAGCAACCATGGTGATACCAACACCAACGAATGGAACACTTACAACAATTGAGGTTAAATAAACAACACCCATGACACCACCAAGTAATGACCATTTAGGTGCTTTCAATGTATAGGAAAGCTCTCCTTTTCCAAAAAAGAGCCACAATAGCCCCAAAATAATTGAGCCCATAAAGAAGTTATAAAAACTTGTTTCTATTTGTCCAATTGTTTTTCCCAGTTCAGCATAAATAGCCCCTTCAAAGCTAAGTGCTGCTCCAGCAAATAGAGCAAGTAAATAAGATATAAAGCGCATATATAATATCTCCTTTTTCGAATAATTAAATATCTAGAAAATTAGATATTTGCTGGTAAAAAAACAGAAACCAACATAAAATTAGATCTCTGTTTTAAAATATTTAGCTAACTGTTGAATAAATTCTTCGTTACGCCTGTAGTAAGTCCATTGGCCATGACGGATTGATTCAAGCAGACCAGCTTTTTGCATCATGCTTAAGTAGCTAGAAATTGTTGATTGAGAAACTTTGGCTTTTTCTTGAATATCCCCAACACATACTCCGCCTTTGTAACTTACCTCCTTTGGCAGGTGAGCGCCTTGTTTCGGGAAATGTTTCTCGGGTTCCTTCAGCCACTCTAGGATATTAAGTCTTGTTTCATTGGATAACGCTTTGAATACGTTAATAGGTTCCATGGCTGCAATTGTATATCTAGATATACCGATATGTCAAGTTGAATAAAAAATACGATAAATGTATAAATCATTAACAAAGACAATGAGATTCTGACTTGAAATCGATGGCTCGTCGGAATACTTTAGATAAAAATAAAAGATTTACTATATACTATCTATTCCAAATACTTTAGTTAACCCTATAGACTATAGACTAAGGTATTTTTTTTATTATCTGTGGTAAGGTTAAATATGTTATCAAGTTTATAAAAGAAAAACACGAAAGAAGGTGATCCCATGCCAAATAACAATAAACCCAATAGATTAATCAATGAGAAATCACCATACTTACTTCGACACGCCCACAACCCCGTAGACTGGTTCCCTTGGGGAGAAGAAGCCTTCGAAAAAGCAAAACGCGAAAACAAGCCGGTTCTGGTCAGCATCGGTTATTCGACTTGCCATTGGTGCCACGCATCTTAAAGTTACCACAATCTTCCGAAACAATAAATCCCCTGTATTTATACAGAGGATTTCAACTTAAAAAAAATTGTCTATTATTACATCCATTTCTTGATGTTCTTTTTCTAATCTCTCTAATATTTTAAGACATATATTTACGTCGTTTTGTATTTGTTTGATCATATTTATAACTTCTTGTCTTGTTTCATGACTTCCCTTATTAAATAATAAATTTATATTAATGGGAATATAGTCTGTATTACTTCCTTCTGAATTTAAATTAAGATGTTTTTCTTTAACCAATTTGATCATATGTTTAATTCTCTTATCATTAATTTCATCACCACAGATAAACAATTCAATATAAGAAATAAATTCGTCAACACTTTGAAATTCCTTCCTATAATGCTTGCCTTGGTTTCCGTTTTGATACATTTGATGGTAAACAGGAACTTTTGAATATTCTCTATGTATACCAATTAATAGAAAGTAGTCTTTATCCATTGAGCTAACATCAAGAAGTCTTCTTAAGTGAGTTGTTCCATCAGAATCTATTTTAACATTTAACATACATGTCCCGACTATTCTACTAATATATTCATGAATCGATTCTTTTGAGATTTTCTCACGTATATCTTTTAATTTTGGTAAAAATAGTTTTCTTTCTACCATAGATCTATTTAGATCAAATAAAATTTTTACAACTTGGTCACTATTTATAGAAAATCTTTTTGAGTCAACTATTCCGAATAGTAACTTTTTTTGCACTTCTTCTGATTGTCTATTGATATACCTTGCTGTAAAATATTCTTGAAATGAACGATGCTGATAAGTGTATTTCAAACCATCTAGAATTAAGATACATACAGACTCAATTAAATCAATAGAATAGAATTCTAAATTAAATTCTAACCTTTCAAGTTTTTTTGCCTTATTAATATAATTTCTAAGTTCTTGACTAGTAAATGATGATTTATTCTCAAAATAACTAATGGCAGATATTGTCTCTAGTATTTTAGAAAACCCATCTGGCCCTAAGTTATAAACATCAGTTTTCTTCTTTCTTACGAAACCAGGCTTAGTGGCGTCATGTCTTCGTTCTAAAACATCGTATGCTTGACCATAAAAAACATGCATTTTATCAGGGATTTCAGAAAATTCATCAAATGTAAGTAACATTAAGGTTAATAATAAAGGATTAGAGCAAAAATCAGCGTGCTTATCGTATAGCGATTCATCTAATGTCTTTAAAAACCTTGACTTAACCTCTTCATCATAGTAAGGAAGTTTTTCAATTAATTGAATAGACTTTTCTTTACTAAGAGGTAGCATATTAAACTCAACAAAATCATCCCATCCCATTGATAAACTATCTGATCTTCTTGATGACACCAAAAAACTATTTTGATGATACTTATTCATTAATATTTCAATCTCTTTAATTATTTTCTGTTGTTTACTGTCTTCTACTTCATCAAATCCATCGAATAAGAATATATATATACCTGTATCAAGAGATTCCAAAAAATATTTTTTTTCTAAGGAGAAACCTAAACTATTAATTGTCTCGTACATACAATCAATTAGAGTTTGCTCTGAATCATTTACATTCCTAAGAGGAACGAAAATGGGTATTTTATCTGAAGTATATAAAGCGCTTATAAACAAATGTTTAAAGAGTGTTGATTTTCCGGTTCCACCACTACCTAAGACCATACTATAATTACTAACTTGTAAAATCGCATTTATTTCTTCAGTAGAAATAATAGTGTCTTCACACTCTAGATCTGTATGGACATAAAAATCATATAAATTAATGGGAATACTTTTGTGAATAAGTGTCTTCACCTTTCCGTATTTGTGAGCTGCTCTGTTTAAGTATTCTTGGTAAGCATTTTGTGTTTTAATTTGATAATCTGCAACTTTATCTTTACTGAAGTCAAAAACCCTTTTGCAGATAGTCTCTAAGTTTTTTTGAACAACCTCTACTATAAGCTTACTTGGATCTATTGGTGTCTGCTCCATAATTCTGCTCCTTTGTATTTTACAATATCTTAATTAAGAAGAAATCTTAGACTTTAATATAATTATATTACATTTGAAGGTGATTTTGTATGGAACTAAAGGATAGGATTAAACGAGTCGCCATTTACCTAAGAAAATCACGCAATAACGAAGGCGAAGAGACCGAAGAAACCTTAGCAAAACACAGAAAACGCTTGTTAGATATTGCAGAAAAAAACAACTGGGAGATCAAATTATTTCAAGAAGTTGGCAGTTCAATGGATGAAAATCGACCAGAGTACCAAAAAATGATCGGCGAAATTAAAGAAAACCTTTTTGATGCAGTTTTATCTGTTAACCTTGCACGTGTAACTAGAGACGATGCTGAAACACCTAAATTTATGAGTTTATTAAGACAAGAAGATGTCCTCTTTGTTACTGATAGTGAACGTATATATGACTTAGAAATCCAAGAAGATTGGCAAGCGTTAAAGTTCACTGGGTTCGTAAATAACTGGGAGTATGAAAATATAAAAGCGCAGCTCAGGAAAGGGAAAAAGGATAGTGCAAAGTTAGGTAGGTGGTCTAACGGAACCCCGCCATTCGGATATATTTATAACCCCTTAGAAAAAAGGGTGGAAATTGATAAAGAACAGGCAAAGGGTGTCAAGTTAGCTTTTCAGTTGGTTTTAGATGGAATAGGTGTTGATAATATCGCTATCAACCTAAACCAGCTGGGTTATCGAACTAAAAGAGGGAATTTATTTAGTGGAAAAAGCATTGAAAGAATGATCCGTTCTGAAATTTACAAAGGATGGATAGTGTCCAACCGACTAAAAGGAAGGAATACTCACCAAGGAAAAATAAGACCTAAAGAACAATGGATTATTGTTAAAGATGCAATAAAACCTTGCATTATTGATGAAGAAACGTGGGACCTAGCCAATGAAAAATTGACCCTTAGACAAAGCCTTGCCCCAAGAGCAAGACAACGAAGACACGGTTTATCAAATTTGATTAAATGTGCCTTATGCGGAAGAACTCACTCAGTGACCATAAGAAAGGATCGAAAACAGAAAAAGGAACTTAAACCTTGCAATAGAAAAGACCCTTTAGGCAACAGATGCTATAACAGAGGTTTAAATTACAATTCTATGATGGATCTCATAATAAACAGAATAAAAATTAGGCGGGAACAAATAATTGCTGAACTCAAAAATTTAAAAGAAGAATCCCAACCTTTTGATTCTAAAGCAATCAAAATACAAATGATTGAAGAACGAATGAAGAAAGTTGAAAAAGCACTGAAAATGCTTCAAATACAATTAAAAGAAGACTTAATTAGTTTAGAAGAATTTAAAGAAAGGAAAAAAATACGTTCACGAGAATTAGATAAGCTTCAATTAGAACTCCAAGAAACAGAAAACATAACACAAGAAGATGAGATAAGAGCAAAAGAATCCCTCGTTGAGCGACTAGATCACTTTCTTAACAATTGGAAACAGCTCGATCCCACGAAACTGAATGAAGGTTTAACATCATTTATAAGTAAAGTAATATGGCATTATCCTAAAGGTAGCAATAAATCACCATCATTAAATATAGAATGTATAGATTAACGTTGCAAAGATTACTCCAAAATTATATACACAAAAAAAGAGGAGAAAACATATATGTCTAATATGCTTTCTCCTTTATTTTAAGGGTTTTTATAATTTAGGTCTTGATAATTTAAACCTGTTTGTATCCCGTTTTTAAAACAATTAGAAACAATTATCAACAACGTCACCTAAACTAAAGAATTCTAGTACGGCTTTTTGAGTTTCACCTGGTAGTGCCTTAGTAGATACTTTTACGGCTTTTTTTATAGCATTTGTTCTAGAAAGTCCTAGGTTTCTTTGATGTTTATAAGCTGTGATAATTGTTTTTGTCATTGAATTTAGTCCGCCCATTAATTTTGCTGCTTTTTTAACTTTTAAGATCTTTGCCCATGGGATAGCATTTACTGCTATAGCTTTAGCAGCACTAGAAATGCAACTCCATGTACTCAATACTATAAATGGTCCTATACTTTCTTGGACGGTTTTAACAGCAGTCAGGTTTTCTCCATCAGCAACAAATTCATAACCTTCAAATTCGTTCCCTTTATGTACGTTTAACCATTCAACACCGGAGTTTATTCCTTGTTCAGCAACATCCTCTGGCATTTGATCAATTAATTCTAATAGAGGTTCGAGAGTTCTTTTCATGTTTTGAGCCTCTACATTAACTTGCTCAGAAGAAACATCATTAGAACTTTCTTTTGCGTTAGCTATTGGTATTGTTATAGTGGTAAAAATTAGAGAGAAACAGATTACAATGACCAATTGTTTAATGCTTTTCTTCACGATAAAACTCCTTTACAATATTCTTATAGAATTATTTTGCAATGAAAATAATAACATATTTTTTAAAAAATAGGAGTGTGTTTATGAAAAAAAGTTTATATTTTTTGATACTATTGATCGTTGCAGGCTCATTTATTGTTAATATTTTTGTAGATAATGAATCTATTTCAACAATAGTTAATATTATTGGACTAATTGCAATTATTATTATGGGCATTGTTTTAAGAATTACTTTTGGTAACTCTTCTGAAAAGTAATCCTTTTTAAGATCAAAGGGAAAAGTATCCTCAATTTTACAAAGACGAATTATAAAAAAATACATTGTATCTACTCTTAGCGGTTATATCAATACTTTTGCGACTTGACGCCAACATCACGGCAATTCTTTTATAAACAGAAAAAAGAGGAGTAAACACATGGTTTACTCCTCTAACTTGGTCTCTTCACCTTTTACTTCTTCATAGTCTGGTGTTTTCTTCGATAGACCGAGACGATCATTTTCTCCATTTCCCGGCATACCGGTCATCTTTTCTTATTTATCTCCTAACTTTTCATAATATTTATAGGTTGTTAATTCACGTGAAGATCCTTTAGGCATATAAAATGCTAGCTGTATATATTTGCCCCCATCATAGACTTTTACAACCGCTCTTTCTCTTTTAATACTTATCTCTGTATCATTCCCTTTATATTCTTTATACTGGCTAATTACATCATCAATTGATTCATCGTACTGTTGCAATGAGATATTTTTTTCCGATTTTAAAAGCATCCTGTAATCCTTTTTTCAATTCCTTAATTGCACTATTGTAATTTAAAGTATCAATTAAATTTCCAGCTACAATAAACCTGCAATGAAGTATTCTTTCATCATGAATGTCAAATTTCTGGTATATCTTTAAGCTCTCTTTGCATAACTCAGTGAAAAATAAGTTTGTTTCATATAGTAATATACTTCTGATACTTTAAAATAAAATTCTCCACGTTCAATCTCATCTTCAATCTCTGATAATTTGGTTTCAGCTAAACTATAGGCGTTTATTGCAGAAACAAGTTCTTTTCTTCTGAATTCGTACATTCCCATGAAAAAGAAGAAATAATACTCAAGCATTTTTGACAAACTGCCTTCTTTTTCTTTCAAAATTTCGTAAGTATTCCTAACTTCTTCAACATCTTTTGATCTCAAATAAATTAGCATTAGTTCATGTCTAAAATCTAAAAGTTGATAATATAGGAGTACATCTTGCTTCATTTCGACTTCTTCTAAAAGAGATTCAATTTCCGACTTCTTCTTTTTGGGCTTCTTCAATCATATTCTTCTTTATGGTGGTATACCATGAATTCAACTTAGATATTAAAACTTCATATGGAATCCTTTCTTTTTTTATAGATGTATGATCCAAGCAAATCTCACCCCACAGATTTACAAAATTATTCGAATATTTACATTAATTGCATTATGTCAGATCAAAAAGCCATTTACAATTCTTAATGTAAAAAGGTACATTTTAGCTACATTATGGATAAATAATTGCGTTCTTTTTGCGGCAATAGCGATACTTTCGTGACTTGACATAATACAGAAAAATTAAAAGAGGATAACAAAAGTTATCCTCAGCTTTGATATTTATGTTCATGATTTTCCCAATCATTCAGCAATATATTTAAAAAATCATTTTTAGTACACTTTGTTTGACTGTACCCTAAATCCTTTCTTATAAGAACCATTAGTTCACCTAAAAGAACTATTAGTTTTTCAGCATCTTTTGCGTTATTAACCTTTAACGATACCTTTCTATACTCGACAAATTTTTTAACAGTGTTATCTGAAGCAAAGACAAATAGTTTGGAACCTAGATCAGTCATATTTTTATTATGTTCTTTCTTAACTTCGTCTTTTGTTCCTAAATCCCTTATATAATCTTGATCACCTAATTTCACAATAATTATACTAATTAGTCTCATAAACTCTTCTGTCTTTCTAAGATTTAACTGAGTCTCATTTATTTTCAATAGCTCTAGATCAGTCGTCAGTTTATTTCTAAAATCCTCTAATTGTGTATTTAAATCGTGCTCAAAACTTTTTAGATTTTTAGCGTGTACTTGTTCAGGTAACTTTTTAACATAAGTAATTATAAACCAGCTGACAATAACCAATACTAACTGCAAAATAACACTTAAAATCTCCATATACGGGCTCCCTTGTTTTTTTCCTAATTGTACCACTGGTATGAAGTATGAAGAACATCAATCTTGATATTATTGTTTTAATTCATTTGACAAAAAAAACCGTCCAGACGGTATAATTTAACTAAATTGATACTTTGGAGGTTATTATGTCTATCTCAAAGCATTCTGATAAGAAAAAAAACATATTGACTGCTGCATCTGAAATCGTACAAGAAGAAGGAGTGGTCAGTCTAACATTAGATGCGGTTGCCCAAAGGGCAGAAGTGAGTAAAGGTGGACTATTATATCATTTTCCTAGCAAGCAAGCATTAGTTAAAGGAATGGTGGAATATTGGACGAGTAAATACTTTGAATATATAAACTCGTTGGTAAATAGCGACAATAAAAAGGTAGGAAAATGGAGTAGAGCTTATGTTAAATCTTCATTTTCGGATTTAGAAAACAACAATCTAAATTCAGCATTAATGGCTGCGACATTTTTTAATCCAGATATATTAGATGATTTTAAGAGGAAATATGATATTTTGCTTACCAAGCTGCTAAATGATGGGGTTGATCCTCTCAAAATAACAATTGCTAGATTATCCATAGACGGTCTTTGGTTCTCAGAAATATTTGGAATCTCACCATTAAACGATGAACTAAAATCGCAAGTTTTTGACGAACTGATTAAAATGATTCAGGAGGGCGAATAGCAATGTCATATCTATTTTTAGCACTTGCAATAGCTGGAGAAATAATTGGTTCTTCTTTATTAAAAGCATCTGAAGGCTTTTCCAAAATCTATCCTACATTAGGAGTAATAATAGCCTTCATTGGTTGTTTTTTCTTCTTGTCATTGTCCCTAAAAACAATCCCCTTAAATACTGCATATGCAATATGGGCGGGTTTAGGGCTTGTTTGTACAACAATTATCTCTGTTTTAATCTGGAAGGAAAAAATTAACTTTGCCAGTGTCGCAGGAATAGCACTGATTGTTGTAGGAGTTGTAATATTGAACTTGTTTGGACCTGGACACGGAGAGTCTAGTCACAAAGCAAACGAAACTATAGTGAATGAAAAATGAAAAACATAAGAAAGTCCTTCAAACTAATTCGAAGGACTTTTTTACTTATAGTTGGCACTGTCCTTAGATTGTTAAATTGGCGGATTGAAAACAATATGCCTATTGATCAAGAAAACCTTTATAGACAGTTAACAGAGTGGGTTTTCCAAAAGCAATAACAGGGATGTTCTCACTTTGCACATTTTTCTTCATGAAATGGACCATCAGTGAGTTGCTCAAATTAATGAGGGCTTTTCTTTATATAAAATGGAGAATCTGTATTTATTGATTATTACTGTGGTAACCTAAGTGTAAATAAAACTGAAAGAAGGTGATCCCATGCCCACTAACAATAAACCCAATAGATTAATCGCTGAGAAGTCTCCTTATTTACTTCAACATGCTCATAACCCTGTGAATTGGTTCCCTTGGGGAGATGAAGCATTTGAAAAAGCGAAACGCGAAAACAAGCCTGTTCTCGTATCTATTGGGTATAGCTAGCTCGGGTAGCTATACGCACATGTCATTGGTGCCACGTCATGGCCCACGAAAGCTTTGAAGATGAAGAAATCGCGCGTCTTCTCAATGAACGGTTTGTGGCGATTAAAGTCGACCGGGAAGAGCGGCCGGATGTAGATTCTGTTTATATGAGAATCTGCCAGCTGATGACCGGGCAGGGCGGCTGGCCGCTGAATGTGTTTATCACGCCTGATCAAAAGCCATTTTACGCGGGTACATATTTTCCAAAGACGAGTAAATTCAATCGTCCCGGTTTCGTTGATGTGCTTGAGCATCTGTCTGAGACGTTTGCGAACGATCGCGAGCATGTCGAAGATATTGCAGAGAACGCCGCTAAACATTTGCAGACCAAAACAGCCGCAAAATCAGGCGAAGGCCTTAGCGAGTCAGCGATTCACCGGACATTCCAGCAGCTTGCCAACGGGTTTGATACGATCTACGGCGGTTTCGGGCAGGCGCCGAAATTTCCGATGCCCCATATGCTGATGTATTTGCTTCGTTATCATCACAATACGGAGCAGGAAAATGCTTTATACAACGTGACGAAAACGCTGGACAGCATGGCAAATGGCGGCATTTATGATCATATCGGCTATGGATTCGCCCGCTACTCGACCGATGAAGAGTGGCTCGTTCCTCACTTTGAAAAAATGCTGTACGACAATGCGCTGCTGCTCACTGCTTATACAGAAGCCTATCAGGTTACGCAAAACAGCAGGTATAAAGAGATTTGCGAGCAGATCATCACGTTCATACAGCGGGAAATGACCCATGAAGACGGAAGCTTTTTCTCCGCTTTAGACGCAGATACAGAAGGAGAAGAAGGAAAGTACTACGTGTGGTCAAAGGAAGAGATTCTGAGAACGCTCGGAGACGATCTCGGAACGCTGTATTGCCAAGTGTATGACATCACTGAAGAAGGAAACTTTGAAGGCAAAAATATTCCTAACCTCATTCACACAAAGCGGAAACAGATTAAAGCTGATGCCGGGTTAACCGAGGAAGAGCTCAGCCTCAAGCTTGAGGGCGCAAGACAACTGCTCTTGAAGACTCGCGAAGAAAGAACCTATCCGCATGTCGATGATAAAGTGCTGACCTCATGGAACGCGCTGATGATCGCAGGTCTCGCCAAAGCGGCAAAGGTATATCAGGAACCGAAATATCTCAGCTTAGCGAAAGACGCCATCACATTTATTGAAAACCATTTACTCATCGACGGCCGTGTGATGGTTCGGTATCGGGACGGCGAAGTGAAAAACAAAGGCTTCATCGATGATTATGCTTTTCTCCTATGGGCTTATCTGGATCTCTATGAAGCTTCGTTTGATCTTTCTTATTTACAAAAAGCGAAGAAACTGACGGACGATATGATCGGCTTATTTTGGGATGAGGAGCATGGCGGATTCTATTTCACCGGACACGATGCTGAAGCCTTAATCGTCCGGGAAAAAGAAGTGTACGACGGCGCCGTGCCTTCCGGAAACAGTGTGGCAGCCGTTCAGCTCTTGCGTCTCGGACAGGTCACAGGCGACTTATCGCTCATTGAAAAAGCAGAAACGATGTTTTCTGTGTTTAAGCCGGATATCGATGCGTATCCGAGCGGCCATGCTTTCTTTATGCAAAGCGTGTTAAAACACGTGATGCCTAAAAAGGAAATCGTTATTTTTGGCAGCGCAGACGATCCAGCCAGAAAACAAATCATCACTGCACTTCAAAAAGCCTTTAAGCCCAACGACTCCATTTTGGTGGCAGAGCATCCTGATCAATGCAAAGACATAGCACCATTTGCAGCAGACTACCGCATCATAGACGGCAAAACAACTGTGTATATTTGTGAAAACTTCGCCTGCCAGCAGCCGACAACAAATATCGAAGAAGCCCTCCAAACGTTAATAAGCAGCAGGGATTAAGACCCCTGCTGCTTACTTTGTGATTTCTTATGGTACCATAAAGCGATGCCCGCAAAAACAAGATTGACCGCTATCGTAAATAAAGCCTCCCACATCGGGTTCCCCCGCGTAACCGTAAATAAAGAAGGAATTCCTCCATACACACTGTTTTTTTCTGTGATAAACATACACAAAAACATATTATTCGCGGCATGGGCGCCAAGTGATATTTCAATACTGCCAGTTTTAATCGTGTAATAGGTCCACACAAAACCAAATGTTAAGTACTCAATTCCTGCCCAGACAGCGCCATTGTTCATTTCTGGATTAGCAAAATGCAATACGCCAAACAAGCCCCCGACAATCAATGTCAAGATAAGTGGATTTTTCGTTAATCTCCCGAAAGCTTGAAGCAAAAATCCTCTAAAAAACAATTCTTCCGCTGATGTTTGAAACGGAACCAAAATGAGGGCCGCCGCTAGCAGCCATATAAACCGTGAAGCATCAACATCTTGCATTGAATAGCTGTCAGGATGGATCGCAAAATCAATCAATTGTACGGCGATCATCAGCAGGAAATAAGCAATAAAGCCAAAGAAAATTCTCCGCCAATTGATCTTTGCATTCGGCGTAATGACCGTTCGAAAAGGCCGCTTTAGAATAAAGCGCACAGCCAGCCATACTCCTGGAATCGCAAATAAATAAATGACATGAGACAAATAAAGATCTACCAGAGGATCACTCAGCACAGCTTCATCCAAATCAAACGTGATATCGGGATTCACAATAACCGTAAACAGTATAGCGAAAAGGTAAGCAATATTCCCGAATACATATAAACCTACCATCACCAAAAAGGCGAAAAAGTATCTCCACAACGTATTGTTTCCTTCTATAGGACGGATAAATGGATTCATTCCTTCTATGTCTCTTCCTTTCAATGAGAATATTACTATATATTTGCATAAATTGGTCTATGAATCTACTGTTTTGGAAATCTTTTATGCAAAATTAAAATATAAAGTGTGAATTTAGTTCTTCCATCTAGTGATTTGAACTCTGTCGCCAATGAATCAAGATACTTATAATATTCCCAAGAGGGGAGTTTTCAGTCTTTTCTTACTACTCAAAAGGGGGTTTTTTATGAATACGATATTCAAACAGAAAAACACACATCCTTTCTCAAACGCAGCGAATCGTTTAGACCGCCTTCCGATTTCTCGCGTTCACTTCCAAGTATTAACCGCTCTCGGCATTGTTTATTTCTTTGATCTTGCAGATTTATTTACCCTCAGCAATGTAGCGCCGGCACTGATCGAGCATTGGGGCATCCCGCTTTCAACCATTGCCAATGTAACGGCGGCTTCGTTTTTAGGCATGTTTTTAGGCGCATCACTGGGTGGAAGGCTGTCCGATCGAATTGGCCGCAAAAGAGCCTTAAATCTATTTGTGTTTGTTTTCTCAATCGCATCGCTATGCAATGCCACAGCATGGGACATCCCGTCTTTAATGACATTCCGTTTTCTTACCGGATTTGGTGTCGCAGCGGCCATGGTTATTACCAATAGCTATCTGGCAGAATTTTTTCCTTCCAGTGTCCGCGGGAAATATATTTCTTTCTGTGCCATGATTGGATTGATCGGCGTTCCGATCACCAATATTGTGTCTGCCTTTGTCATTCCGCTCGGTTCATGGGGATGGAGGCTTGTATTTGTATGGGGTGCCGTCGGCCTTATTTATTTTTTCTTTATCCGCCGTCTCGAAGAGTCACCTCGCTGGCACGAAAATCGCGGTGAATATGCGAAAGCTGATGCGATCCTCAACAGAATTGAGGCGCAGGTTGAACAAGAGAAAGGCCCGCTTCCGGCACCAGCTCAGCCTAAAGCAAACAGTATCGTTCAGAAGCATGCCGGTTATGCAGGGTTATTGAAAGGAAGAAACCTTAAAATCACCATTGTGTTATCTGCTGTATGGATTTTTGAAACGTTTGGATTTTACGGATTTGCCTCATGGGTTCCCAGCCTGTTAAAAAGCAATGGAGTCTCCATGGAAAATACATTGTGGTATAACGTATTGCACTCCGTCGGCGCCCCGCTTGGCGCATTGCTCGGTTCCATGATTTCTGAAAGATTTCAGAGAAAGTGGATTTTAGCCGCCAGCGCATTTTTGACAGCCATCGCCGGTCTCTTATATGGCATGACTTTTATTCCGATCATGATCATTGTGTTTGGTTTTATCGTGAATATCACGGAACGGGTTTTCACCTCGAACTTATACGCCTATACGTCTGAACCTTATCCGACTGAATACCGTTCGTCTGGCAGTGGTTTAGCCTACGGCCTCGGCCGCTTTTCAAACATTTTTGGCTCATTGCTCGTCGGATTTATCGCCGTTCAGCTCGGCTATGTCAGCGTCTTCTTATTTATCGGCGGCTGCTGGCTCGCATGCTCCGTGCTGTTAATCTGCTTCGGCCCTAAAACGAATGCGAAACAGATTTAAAAAAGTCAGTGCGGATCTGCCGCACTGATTTCATTTCAATTCCTTCAACATCCTCGCAGGGTTTCCGCCTACAACCGTATTAGCAGGTACATCCTTAGTCACAACAGACCCTGATGCGATCACCGCGTTATCGCCGATCGTCACTCCCGGGTTAATCACTGCCCGGCCTCCGATCCAAACATGATCTCCAATTGTCACAGGCTTACCGAACTCCTGCCCGGACTTCCTTTCAATCGGATCAAGAGGATGACCGGCCGTGTAGATATGTACACCTGGCGCAATCAAACAATGACGTCCGATACGCACTTCACACACATCTAAAATGACACAGTCAAAATTAACAAATGTATGGTCTCCAATATGAATGTGATAGCCATAATCACAGCGAAATGTCGGCAAAATCGTGACTTGATCACCAATCGAACCGAGCAGCTCCTTCAAAAACTCCGTCCGCACTGTATCATCTTCTGGTGTTTCGTTATATTGTCTAGTCAGCTGTCTCGCATGTTTGCGTTCTAGTAGCAGTTGTTGATCTTCCGGATTGTATAATTCTCCGGCTGCCATTTTTTCTTTTTCTGTCCTCAGCATTCAAGTCACTCCAGATGTCAGATTGTAATCTCGATCAAATTTCCTTCATCATCTTCAATCACACTTTCATAGTAGCCGTCTCCTGTTGTCCGCGGGCCGTTTACTACTGCGAAACCATCCTTCTTCAATTGATCAGTCAGTTCATCAACCTTCTCCCGGCTTCCAACGGAAAAGGCAATATGGGCCCAGCCTGTCATCGTTTGTGAAGGCGGATCAGTCACATTTCCTTTTTTCATAATTTCCAGCCTTGCTCCGGAATCAAACGTAATAAAATAAGACTTAAAATCTTTTTTCTCATTATGGTATAGATCATTCGCTTTGCCGTTAAAATACGTTTCATAAAAAGCCTTCATTCGCTCTAAATCGTTGACCCAGATCGCTGTATGTTCAATCCGCATTTCTTCCTCCTCCTTCACCTTCAATGAAGTTATAAAGTATGAAATGCATTTCAGTTCAAGCTTTTTTCTCGAATTGATGCTGAATTTTGATATCAATGGGTTCATCCTGCATAAATAGAGAGAATGCTGCGATGCCGAGTTGCTCAAGATTCAAATCAAGCGACGGAAGACCAAGAACACGGCTGATAGAAGAATTCCCCTCGCCAATGATTTCAACATCCCATTTATTCTTTTGGGCAAATACATAAATTCCAGCTGCCACTTCATCACTATTTGCATAAATAGCAGTCGGAACCCGCTCGCTCGTATAATAATGTTCAGCTGCCCGCGCACCGTCATTCATCCCATTGCAACCAGACAGCATATGACGGTCTTCCAGCCTCCCGTAAACGGCTTTATAGGCCGCAGCTTTATCAGACGTGCTCGGACTCCTGTCGGCTTCTCTGACGCACGTAAAAGCAATATTTTCATGCCCACGGCTCTTTAGATAGCGAAAGCTTTCTGTATAAGCAGCTTTTCTGTCATTGTACGCACATGGGACATCAATGTCTCCGGTATCCTCACAAGCGATGATCGGCCCATACTCCTGATAAGCGATAATGCTGTTCCAGTCATTGGCGCGGGATGTAATGATGAGACCGTCTATTTTCTTCGTTCTTAACAGCTCTAGATATTTGATTTCAATAGCGGGGTTATAATTGGTGGGGAGGAGGGTCGTTGCATACTCTTGCTGAAACGCCGCCTTAGTGATTCCATTTACGATTTTATCAAAGCAGGGATGATCGCTATAAGGCAGGATCACACCGACCGTATGGGTTTTCCCGCGAATGAGATCGATTGCGGTTCGATTTGGTGTGTAATCTAATTCCTTCATGACTTGATGAACAAGCTTTCTCTTTTCTTCAGACACATATGGATGATGATTCAACACACGCGAAACAGTCGAAACAGATACATTGGCCAGTCTTGCAATCTCTTTTATGTTCGCCATCTCTTTCTCCTTTTTCATATAAAAAAGCAGTAAGTGTAAATTCCTTACTGCTATCTCATCATATATTGATCATAAGTTCAACAGGACAATGGTCAGAACCCATGACGTCCGCTGATATGCTGGCATCCTCAATCTGTTCCTTAAGCCTTTCGGACACAACAAAATAATCGAGACGCCATCCGATATTTCTGTCCCGGGCCCCGGCACGATACGACCACCAGGAATAAGCGCCTTCAAGATCAGGATAGACGTGGCGGAATGAGTCAACAAAGCCTGCTTCTAAGAAACGAGTGAATGCTCCTCTTTCTTGCTCAGAAAATCCGGCGTTATTTCGGTTCGCCTTTGGATTTTTCAAATCGATCTCCTGATGGGCTACATTCAAATCGCCGCATAAAATGACCGGCTTTTTCTTATCCAATTCAAGAATATAAGATAATAAAGCCTCTTCCCATTGCATCCGATAATCGATTCGCTCCAATCCTCTTTTGGAATTGGGCGTGTAAACGGTCATCACAAACAAGTTTTCAAATTCCAGCGTAATCACTCTGCCTTCTTGGTCATGCTCTTCTATTCCGATACCGTACATGACATGCAGCGGCTTTTGTTTTGAAAAAACAGCTGTGCCGGAATATCCTTTTTTCACTGCATAATTCCAATACACATGATAGCCTTCAGGCTGGAGATCAACCTGGCCGTCCTGTATCTTTGTTTCCTGAAGACATATAATATCTGCATCCTCTTCTTTCAGATAAGAGAGGAAATCCATCTTTCTCATGACAGCCCGCAGGCCGTTTACATTCCAAGAAATCAGCTTCATGTTTCATCCCCCTATAAAAAAGAGCAAGAACCCGAAGGTCCTTGCTCTTTACGTATCAGCTTACTCACCGCTTACGTACGGAAGTAAAGCCATTTGACGAGCGCGTTTGATCGCTGCAGTCAATTTACGTTGGTATTTAGCGTTTGTTCCAGTTACACGACGTGGTAAAATTTTACCGCGCTCAGAAACAAACTTTTTAAGAAGATCTACATCTTTGTAGTCGATGTGCGTGATACCGTTAGAAGTGAAATAACACACCTTACGGCGTTTCGCACGACCGCCTCTGCGTCCTCCTGCCATTGTCATTTCCCTCCTTTCTTTTTCAATTTAGGTGATAATCTCATTAGAATGGAAGATCGTCATCCGAGATGTCAATCGGTTTGCCGTCGTTGGCAAATGGGTCATCATTAAAGCTGTTCCCCTGATTGCGTTTCTGGTTGTTTTGATTTCCCCCGAATGGATTATCATTTTGGCCTCCGCCAAAGTACTGGCCTCCGCCGCTATTTCCTTCGTTGTATCCACCTGAACCAGAACCGCCGCCGTTTTTCGGCTCAAGAAATTGAACACTTTCAGCTTGGACCTCAGTCACGAAGACACGCTGTCCTTGCTGGTTTTCATAGTTTCTTGTTTGTAAACGGCCATCTACGCCTGCAAGGCTTCCTTTTTTCAG